>DAIDML010000154.1 GCA_027449005.1 Erysipelotrichaceae bacterium
GTAACCTTGCTTAAAGAGTATATTCGCTCTCATGACATTCAATTGCTTCCTAAGCTCATTGGATGTGGTATTGGACAAACCCCAAGTGGGGATGATGTGTTAGTGGGCATATTAGCACTGGCATGGAGTTGTTATCATTTAGGATTCATTCAAGTATTAAGGCATAGTTGTGAACCTTTATTGAATCAAACAACTCAGGTCAGTCAAATGATGTTAAGGCAAGCGTTTGAAGGACAATTCAATGAAGTTCACCAAGATTTAATTCTTTCACTGAGTCGACCTCATAACGTGAAAGAGAAAGCTGATGTTTGTCAACGTATTGGTCATACATCAGGCACTGATTTTATGGTTGGGGTTGCGGTATATGGATACACTCACAAATAAGGAGAAAATAATGCATCAATCAACACAAGTATTTAAGAATCGCTACATTGATTCAGTCAGTTTAATGTCACTCGCAGCTAAAGTGAAGAAACAAGAAGGTATTCATGAAGTGGTCATTGCGATGGCCACGGACATGAACAAAGCCATTATTACCCAAGTGGGTCTTTCCACTCCTGAAGTGGAAAGCACCTCCGTCAATAATTTGATCATTGGGGTCATTGCCCAAAGTGAAGAGCGTGTTCTAGAAGCTTTTAATCACATTCAAGAACAACTTTCAGGAGGGAGTAAGTCCTCTTCTTCATCCAATGAAGAGAAAGTGTACACCTCCATTGATGATGTGATAGAAGATGGGGTTAAGCCTATGGTAGCTATCTTCTCCATTCCTGGACAATACGTTGCGAAGGAAGCCATGCAAGCTTTAAGAGAAGGTATGGATGTCATGATTTTCTCTGACAACATGAGCATTGAAGAAGAAGTGGCTTTGAAACAATACGCGTTTGATCATCAATTGCTTGTGATGGGACCAGATTGTGGAACAGCCGTCTTAGGTGGAGTGGGCCTTTGCTTTGCGAATGAAGTGAGACGTGGAGATATTGGCATTGTGGCCGCAAGTGGAACGGGTTCACAAGAAGTGATGGTTCAAATTGACCGCTTAGGTGGAGGAATCACCGATGCGATTGGTACAGGAGGTCGTGATTTATCCTTAGCCGTTCAAGGTTTAATGATGAGAGAAGGGTTACGTCGTTTAGCCCATGATGAAGCCACCAAAGTGATTGTCTGTGTTTCAAAACCACCCGCAAAAGAAGTGAAAGAACTTATGATTCAAACCCTGAAGGGCATTGATAAACCAAGTGTGGTGTGTTTCTTAGGAAATAAAGAAGTGCTGAAAGATGAAGGCAATCTTCATTATGCGTCCAGTTTAAGTGAAGCAGCTCATAAAGCAGTGTCATTATCACCCTCCTTTAATGGAAACCTAGAGCCATTCAAACCACTCAATCTAGAGAAGCAAGAGCTTAAAGATCACCGTTTTGTGGGATTGTATTGTGGAGGAACCTTGTGTTATGAAGCATTAGATCAACTCGCCCCATTAGGACTCATTCAAAGCAATCTGCATCACAACGAACATGCGATTCATGACATCAGTGGACAACATCATACACTGCTTGATTTAGGTGATGATGAGTTTACTAATGGTCGTCCACATCCAATGATTGAACCAACGTTAAGAAATGATTGGATTCTTAAAGCCGCGAAAGAAGAAAGCACACGTGTGTTGTTGCTTGACTTTGTTTTAGGATATGGTGCCCATCCACAAGCGGTTGAAGAGAGTCTTGAAACACTTCAAGAAGCGTTTAAACTTGCGTCTCATCGCTCATTTGATGTGGTGGCCTATGTCTGTGCCACAGACAAGGATAAACAAGGATATCAATCCAGTGTTCAAGCATTACAGACCATTGGAGTTCACGTAGCAACAAGCAACTTAGATGCCTGTGCTCGCGTTGCCAACCTTATGAAGGAGGGAAAATAAGATGAGTCAACATTTTCTAAACATAGGCACACGCTTGTTTTATGATGATTTAAAGCTTCAAAATCAAAAGGTAACTCAAGTGAATTGGGCTCCACTTGCGGGAGGAGACAAGGCATTAATTGAAGCCATTGATGGGTTATCCCATGATGAGCGTGTTAAAG
>DAIDML010000155.1 GCA_027449005.1 Erysipelotrichaceae bacterium
GGTCAGTGATGATACAGCTCTTCTTAATTGGATCGAAGAAGCCATTCAAGAAAACCCACAATCCATTCTTGACTTCAAACAAGGCAAAGATCGTGCTGTTGGATTCTTGGTGGGACAAGTCATGAAAAAATCAAAAGGTCAAGCTGATCCAGCACGTTGTAACGCTTTAGTTCGAGCACGTTTACTTGAACAATAAGGAGAATTATGAAAAAGATTAAGATATTTTGGCCAGGAATCACCCTCATGTTGTCACTTGCAATACTGGCTGTACCTGCGACCATTTTCTACAATATTGCGATAGAAACACAAGAGATTGCAGGTAATCCTGTGTTTGGAGAGCGTTTTAATAATGACTTGAATCCTAAAATTCAACGTAATCAAATCAATGAACTTCAAACCACCATTGCTGGGTTAGAAAGTGTAGTCGATAGTGAAGTAAACTTGCGTGCAGCAACACTTCGAGTCAATATTCTTACAGATATTAGTTTAACTGAACTTCAACTGAATGCATTAATCACTAACGTGAAGGAAGCTATATTTGCTAAATTACCTCAAAGTGATTATTTCACAGCAACCCTCACTACAAAGCAATATGATTTGGAAATACATGTTCGTAACACTACTGATCGTCTTGATGAGAATTATCGTTACATCATTGCATCTAAGACCTCATTAATGTCGAGTTTCAATGTGCAAGAAGTATCTAAACCAAAGAATCCTGAGTATGTTGCAGGAATCAATGAACCAGTAACTCCACCAGAAGAGGGCGATGATGAATAATCGTCCTTTTTTAAATAAGAATGATCGTTTTACAGCTAAGTGTGTTGATATGCATCACAGTGGTTTAGGAGTGGTAAAATTTGAATCCATGGTTGTTTTAGTCAAGGATCTACTGGTGGGTGAAGAAGCATCAATTCATGTGTTAAGAGTAGAGAAGAAACTTGCTTATGGTAAAATCATTGAACTGATTAAGCGTAGTCCATATCGTATCGAAAGCATTTGTCCAGTATCATCCTCATGTGGTGGATGTCCTCTTATTACATTAAGTGATGAAGGACAAGCGATCATGAAAAGAAATCTTGTGCTTGATCAAGTCGCTTTTCATCAACTGGATGTTCATGTCAATGAACTTATTTCCTCACCGCAGCGTTATCACACCCGCAATAAAGTGGCTGTTCCTGTTCAACATAATCCATTTAAGATGGGGTTTTATCGTTTAAATTCCCATGATATTGTTGAGTTCGATGTTTGTCATGTGCAAACAAACACTCAAAATGAAGTGCTTTCAATCATCAAAGTCTATCCAAACAAAGAAGAACTTGTCTCCATAAAGCATGTGGTGCTTAAAGAAAATAGCAATCAATCGCAAATGATTGTTGGTTTTGTTGTCAAGGATTCTCAATGCTTAAAGGAAAGTTCACTCGTTCAAATATTAGCTCAACTCCCTTATGTTAAGGGGATTGTTGCCCATATCAATGTCAGTGAAGGCAATGCCATCTTTAAGGGACATGATGAAGTACTTATGGGTGTTAATGAAATTGTAGATGAACTGCATGATCTTAAGTTTAAACTTTCTTTACAAAGCTTTTATCAAATCAATCCACATCAAACCTTACGCTTATATGAACTTGCTTTAGATTTAGCTCAATGTAAGAAAACAGATATATTGGTTGATTTGTATTGTGGTGTTGGTAGTATCTCCTTGCTTGCAGCAAAAAGAGTTAATCATGTCATTGGGGTAGAAATTAATCCCATTGCGATCATGAATGCTAAAGAGAATCAAGAACTTAATATGATTGATAATGCTTCATTCTTTGTGGGAGATGCCAGTGAAGTCAGTGTTATCCTCAAAGAAATGAACTTAAAAGCGGATGTGTTGATCGTTGATCCACCACGCAGTGGCTTATCAGATTCTGTCATTCAACAAATCAAAGATTTAGGGATACCTAATGTAGTGTATGTATCATGCAATCCTATGACATTGTGTGCTAACTTAAAGAGCTTATCCACTCATTATTCATTCAATGAAATCACTCCAGTGGATATGTTTCCAAATACTCGTCACGTTGAGA
>DAIDML010000156.1 GCA_027449005.1 Erysipelotrichaceae bacterium
AACATCTTTAGGATACATTGGTTCTTTTTTAATTTTGCTTTTAAGTTTAGCTTTAGCTAAGCGATAAAGCATTTTCATGTCATAAGATAAGATATCCATGTTTTTAGATCCACTGGAACCTTCAGAGAAACTTTCACCCATACGTACAATAATGCTGCTCAAGCCATAGAAAAGATCAATGTTCTTTTGCATGCCTTGCTTGAAACCAACTTTATTACGTTCTCCAAAACTCATTTTGTTGCCTTCTTCAATGTCAGGGAAGAAATTAACAGTGTAATCACCTTGTATTGAATATGGAAGTAGACCAGTTAAATATGGAAGTGGAGCCATACCATTTAAAAAATTCATATTAGGACGAAGCTTAAATTCACCTTTTTTCGTGCTTGTGGATAAAATGCAACACGCCAAAGCAAACTCACGGTTCATGTCTATCATGGCTCGTGTGTATGGGGCAACTTTAATTGGAGACTTTCCACCTTCCCATGTGGTTTGAATCCAAACAATAGGTTCTCCAGGTAATACTTCTTTGTTTTTAGGAAGCAGTAAATCGGCGTAATCTTCATAAGTGGTTAATGGAACAAGTCGTCTGAACTCATCAACAGAAGTTGGTGTATGACCCTTCATGATCTTTTGACCAAGTTCTGACTTAGAATAGAGTTCAATTTGCTCAAGTAGCAAGCGATTTTGGATTTCCATAAATTGTTCAATCGAAAAGTCTAGCCAGCTGCAATACTTCTGCCACAATTCATCATAGCGCTTTGCTTTGAGCATTTGATCCATTGTCATAGCTTGAACCTACTTTCCAATTGATTGAGTACAGCGTTGAATACTATGTGCATTAAAGATTAAGAAGGGGGTAGTTTTTTGATATTGGGGATAGCCCTTAAGCATTCTAGGAAAGAAATATCGATCTTGAAACCAAACATGAAGAATGTCAAAGATGGTCCAAACGATGGTTGCTTGAAGCACAATCCATCGACCAGAAGCTAAAAAGGCAAAGAAATAGAGAAAGAAAAATCCCCACACGCCAGGATGACGACATAATGCATAGACACCTGAATCAACAACATGATTTGATTCAACTTCAATGTACGTTTTTTTGAAAGGAAGTGCGCCGAATAGAGCATAAAACATGAACAAACCACTAAGAACACTTAGTGAAGAGAAAAAAATAACACCCAATAAAGGGACATCAAAATCCACTGGGGTGTCAATTAATAAACGAATGGACGCATAGAAAAGAAGACCTGCTCCAAGAGCAAACAAACCATTCAGTGCTTTGATTTTCATCTTAATTTTGTTGAAGTCAAAGACAACTAATAGCGCAAACGCGATGCATCCTAATAGTATAGTCGTCATATTCTTTCCCTTTGTATCACGTAACTTAAATTATAAACCAATTTTTTTACCCATACAACACTTGAAAAGCATCAAATTGCAAATCATCCCATTTTTTGTGACATTTTTAACAAATTTTGCATAAAGCATGGATAATAATACAAATATCAATCAATATATTACAGAATACATACTTATCTTGGTGACTTTATTCTAATATGAACAAGTGAATGGTAGGGTTTGCGAAAAAGCGTGCTTTTATTCCCGTTGCACCTAGACCATTGGTAACATCGAGTCGTGTGTTGTTAGTGAAGTAGGTTCCATGTGTGTATTGTCTTGCTTCTGGAGGAGTAAAAAGCGGACCAATCCAAGGCAATGCAATCTGTCCTCCATGGCTGTGACCTGAGAGTTGCCAATCTACTTTTGAAAGAGGCAGTTGAGAAAAAAGATCTGGGGCATGAGTCAATACAATGACAAGTTCATCTTCATTGACTAATGCTAAAGAGCGCTCAATATTGGGTTGTCCTAAAAGACTTGAGTCAATGCCTACCACTTGCAAGGCCCCATTACCAATTTCGATACGTTGCATTTGATTGATGAGTACTTCGAACCCACCACTTTGCAACACTTGGGTAGTCATAGCAGAAGTTGATGTGGACTCATGATCATGATTGCCTAATACTGCGATTTTCGCAATATTAGATTTCATTTTACTAAGACCTAATGACAATTCTGTTTGCATGGATGCATCAGGAAGTAAGGTGGAAGGATGATCAAAAAGATCTCCACCAAAAAGGATGATGTCAGCATCAAGTCGATTGATCCAAGAGATGAGATCATCAAGCTTAGAATTATCCATACTAAACCCATAATGTAGATCACTAATGAAGACAATGCGTGTTCCATGTAAATCTTGATGATTCTTACTCCATGACAACGTCTCTATATCAACCACAAAGCGTTTGAGTGAAAAATAAAAAAGTTCACTTAATAACAATGAAACAAGCACCACCCCAACAAGCCATCTTTTTTTAATTCGAAATTTCTTCTTAGTCATGCCCCTATTGTATCATGTCTTGTCCTTTGTTAAGATATCAAAGTAGGAGGTCTTTATGAGAAAATTTATAGGACTCATGTTAATTGCATTTGGGGCACTTTTTATTCTTAATCAAGTTGACCCAACACTTTACGCTTTGATTTCACCTTTGTTTCTTCCAGCTGTCATTGCAGGAGCTATGATCAGTGGAATGCTAACATCAAAACGAGTACAATTGATTCCATCTTTGATTCTTATTGGTGCAGTGCTTTGGATGCTTAGAGAGTTGGATGTCATTGAATTTGATTCATTATTCCAATTTTTCTGGCCAACCATCTTAATCATACTTGGCGTGAGAATCTTGTTCTCACGCTCACCCATGATACGCATGACATCAGATAAAAGTGTTGATGTTGCTTTTGGGGGAAGAGAACAATCGTTCAGTGAAGCTAAATCAACCTCCATTACAACGATGTTTGGATCCAATGAGTTAGATTATCGCAATGCGACCTTTCCAGAAACAGGAGTGGAACTTGATATCGTAACCATGTTTGGTTCAACTGAGATTCGTGTTGGAGATGATGTGAAAGTTATTGCGAATGGTACCCCTTTGTTTGGAGCATTCGAAGATAAAACACCTCAACAAGGCACTAAGATATTAAAAATTAAGTACACTGTGATGTTTGGAGCGATTGAAGTACTTCGATAAGAAAAAAGTTTGGATAATGTCCAAACTTTTTATTGTTTCATGGCTGATTTTTGATTTAATATGACTGGAATCACAATTGGATTACGATGTGTTTTTTGGTAAAGGAAGGGTTCCAGTGTCATGCGAATCGTATTCTTGATTTCCCCAAAGGTGGTCTTAGTGGCCATTTTTTTCTTTATCGCATCATACACTAAAGCTTCTGCTTCTTTAATTAAAGGTTGATTGTCCTTAATGAAGACAAACCCTCGAGTGACAATGGATGGTCTTACTAAAATCTTATTTGCTTTTGAATCAATGCAAACAATGACAGAAACAAGACCATTATTGGATAAAATCTTTCTATCTTTAATAACCGCAGTGGATAAACCGGAGGCATCACTGCCATCCACATACACATCATCGGCTTGAATTCTCACACTGGAGTAAAAGGCTTCATGATCTCTTAGAATGACTGGATCACCATTAGCACATATGAAGATGTTTTCAGCAGGTACACCAACTTCCATCGCTGTTTTAGAATGTTGAATGAGCATCTTATATTCACCATGGACTGGCATGAAGTATTTAGGTCTGAACAATTGAAGCATAAGTTTTTGCTCATCCGCAGAGGCATGTCCTGTGGTATGAATGGAGTTTAATGGAGAATTGGTTAAGACATTAGCACCCGCTCGTGTTAATAGATTGACCACCTTGTTCACAGAATCACTGTTACCAGGAATAGGGGAAGATGAGAACACAACCGTATCTCCAGGAATGACTTTAATGTAGCGATGTGTTCCTGATGCGATACGAGATAAAGCAGCTAACGCTTCACCTTGTGAACCCGTAGAGATAACACATAGTTTCTCTGCAGGGATATGGTTGAGTTGATCTGGTGTGATGAAATGTTCAGATTTTGCACGAATATGACCAAGTTTTAATGCGATGTCCACCACATTTTCCATGGAACGACCAAACACAATGATTTTACGATCACATGCGATCGCAGCTTCAATGATTTGTCTTACACGATAGACATTAGAGGCAAAGGTTGCGACAAGCAA
>DAIDML010000157.1 GCA_027449005.1 Erysipelotrichaceae bacterium
TTCCTCTTCACTTAGCCCTGTGTCTTCCGCTAACTGTGCAATCATCGCATCTCTAAACAAGGTCATGTTTTCTTGAGAGAAGGTAACTCTTGATAAGATAAATAGCGTGTTTTCTTTAACTTCTTGTTTGGTAAACACTAAATAGTAGCCATCGTTTAGTTCATTGATGTACCCTTTGAATCTAATTTCCTTACCTTGATATTCATACACAAAGTCCACATCAGTGTACTCACTGGAAAGTGGAACATTGAATTGATAGGCATTGGAGGTTGCGAAATCAGATTTTTCAGTAACACGACTGGAAAAGATTAATTTAATTCCTTCCGAAATGATGGTATTTCCAATAAGCAACATCACCAATGTCGAAAGAATAAACAAACCACTCCACTTTAGTCCTGCTCTTTTAATGATTGATTTTGGCATTAAGCAATCTTACTTCCTTTTTCACTGGACTCAAATGTAACAATCTCTTGTTTTCCTTCACTGTTGGTCGCCACTAATATCATACCTTCAGATAAAATCCCTCTTAGTTTGACAGGTTTCAAGTTGGTCACTAACATGACATTTTTTCCTACAAGTTCTTCAGGTTTGAATTGAGCTGCGATGCCACTCACCACTTGATGAACACGTCCTCCCACATCAATCTGTGAGACAAGTAGTTTGTTCGCATCTGGATGCACTTTACATTCTAAGATTTCACCTACTTTAAACACCATTTTCTTAAAATCATCAATAGTAGCTTCAATCACTTCTTCAACCACAACTTCTTCTTTTTTCTCTTCTTTAGGAAGCAAAGCTTCATAGGCTTTCATGACATCCTCCAACACTAAGCGTGGCATGATGATGATGTTTTCATTGTGTAAGGTGTGTCCTGGTTTTAACACATCAAAATCAGTCAGTGATTCAAAAGTATTCACAGGATGATTAAGAATCTGCTGAAGTTTATCACTGGTTTCTGGCACAAAGCTACGTAAGGCCACTGCCACAATACGAATGGTTTCAAGTAAGTTTTTGATCACTCGTGATAAACGTGTGCGTTGTGTTTCATCTTTCGCTATGTTCCAAGGCAGTGTTTCATCAATGTATTTATTAGCGCGTTTTGCGACTGTGATGATGGCTTCAATGCTTTCTGCTACCTTAAGTTCACTCATGGAGGTCACCATGTCTTTTTGAAGTGATAAAGCCAAATCAATCAATTCTTGATCCTCTGCAAGAGGTGCATCACTGGCTTCAATTACGCCATTAAAATATTTCATGGACATGTTCCAAGTACGGTTGGCTAAATTACCGACGATGTTGACGATATCGGTGTTAATACGTTCCACCATGCTTGGTATGGTAATGGAGCCATCATTCGCAAAAGGCATTTCACGAAGCATGATGTAACGAACCCCATCTACTCCAACAAGCTTGACCATGTCATCTGAATAGATGGTGTTGCCTTTGGATTTAGACATCTTCCCATCCCCAACAAGGAGCCAAGGATGTCCAAACACTTGCTTAGGTAGCGGAAGATCCAATGCCATCAACATGATTGGCCAATACAACGTATGAAATCTTAAGATGTCTTTTCCAATTAAATGTACATCCGCAGGCCAGTACTTTTTAAAGAGTTCACCATGATTGCCATCCACATCATAACCTAGCCCGGTAATATAGTTGGATAACGCATCAATCCACACATAAACCACATGCTTATCATCAAAATCAACAGGAATTCCCCATTTAAAGGACGTTCTAGACACTGCGAGATCTTGAAGACCTGGTTTTAGAAAGTTGTTCACCATTTCATTTTTACGAGATGCGGGTTGAATAAACTCAGGATGTTCCTCAATGTGTTTCATGAGTCTATCTTGGTATTTTGAAAGTTTAAAGAAGTAAGATTCTTCTTTCGCTTTATGCACCTCTCTTCCACAATCAGGGCACTTACCGTTATCCAGTTGTGAATCGGTATAAAACGACTCACAAGGAGTACAATACCATCCTTCATATTCAGACTTATAAATATCGCCTTGTTCATACAGTTTCTTAAAAATCTTTTGAACTTGTTTTTCATGGTTTTCATCTGTGGTACGAATGAAGTAATCATAGTTGACATTCATACCATCAAACAAGGATTTGATCTGAGCAGCAACACCATCCACAAACGCTTGTGGCGTTTGATTGGCTGCTAAGGCTTTCTCTTCAATCTTTTGTCCATGTTCATCTGTTCCAGTTTGAAAATAGACATCATAGCCTTCTTCCTTTTTAAATCGGGCAATCGCATCAGCCAACACAATTTCATAGATGTTACCAATATGAGGTTTGCCTGAAGTGTAGGCGATGGCAGTAGTAATATAATAAGGGGTTTTGTTCATGGGGTGTTCCTCTTTTTGAATAAAAAAACGACTGTCTAAGGACGCCTTACGCGCGGTACCACCTTAGTTCACAATCGTGCAACTTAATCCTTAACGCGGAAAGATGATGAATATTACGTATCATATCCATAGACATAAGATCATTATGACTAATCTCATTCTGTGTTTTCACCCACCACACAGTCTCTATCAATGAGGATTAATCCCTCTTCTTATGAACTCTTTTACACATTATAGTCTACCCACCAAGCGTTGTAAAGTTAACAACGCTTGGAGTGATAGAGTT
>DAIDML010000158.1 GCA_027449005.1 Erysipelotrichaceae bacterium
TGATCATTTTTTTGGTGTCAAATGATAGATTCAAATTCAATAGAAGTGATCGAGAAGTCTCAGGAAAGTATAGTGTGATTTTGAAATAATCATCCCAGATTGAACACCAAAACAGGTTCATTTCTTTCTTGCCACCACGTTTCCCTAACCACCGATACACCCCTTTTCCAAGCCACGCTTGACCATCGGGATAATATTGATAATGAAAGTCAACTCCTAAAGCACTAACCTGATTGATAAAAGTAAGGTAAGCATCAATGGCTTCTTTAAGATAACTTGCGATGATTTCTAGCGTTGGTTCAATGCTTTGATCTCTTAGTCTTTGTTGTGTAGGATGTATAGCCATAGGTCTCCTTCCATGATAAGTTAAACATTGTTTTATGGTTGCTCAATACCATAATAATGCTTCATCACACCATCATAAATATCACTAATTGAAATATTATGATTGAAAAAATGTTCCTTAGCAAGGCTTAGTCCTAAATCAACTGCTTTCTTGTTGCTTATTGCCCATGCGCTTAAAATTGCCTGCATCCTAGGATGTCTTCTTTGTGCTTCAAATGCTGTTTGAAGCACAAGTTGAAATACTTCAACTTCTGGACCTGCAAAAGTAATCGAAATGTTTTTTTCTTTGATATAATCCATAGATGTGTTTAAAACTGATGCTCCTGCAAATCGATCACGTGCTGCATAAACAATGTTCCTTATGTTCATCATGACAGAGGTTCCAAAACACATTGGGCAAGGTTCCATGGTTGTGTATAAAATGTACTTTCTTACATTTGGATGATCATCAACTTTTAATTGACTTAATGCTGTCATTTCTGCGTGAGCCATGATGGATAATGCTAATGGATGTTGACTACTTCGATCATAAATCTGATTTCTTCCTTCAGTCACTAGTTCTTCATGCTCATTAACAATCACACATCCAATCGGAATACTCCCCTTTTTAAACGATATCCATGCTAATTCAAAAGCTTTTTGCCATGGGTGATTTAACTCATTCCACATTGTTGTCTCCTTTTTTTATTGACGATACACTTCAAGTAAAGTCAGTTGATCAAGTTTAACCACAAAATCACCATTAAGTACCTTTAACTCACCTTGATCAGTATAAGCGACAAAATAGGTCGAAGTAGCATACCCTTGAAAATAACGCGCATTGTAGATGTTAAGACTAATGAGAGGAAATGATCCCTTTAAAACACACTCATTTTTATTAAGTGTCCTCTCAATGATGTTTTGCGTCTCTTGATGATAGGATGAAATAAGGTCTTTAATGGTTGAATCATAATTGACTTCAATAGGCTGAAGTTCAACACCCTTAATCAATGCAATGGAAAATGGAACATCTGAAAAGGAGGTTGAAATTGAGTGATTCAACTCACAACACTTCAATAATGCTGCTCCAATCGAGTATGAAATCACTCGAACAGGCAAGTAATGATTTGGGTTTAAAATCGTTTCAAATAATTCATACCACTTGTTTATCGCACGTTGCTTGTTGAGTTGTTCAAGTGCTTTTAATTCAACATAATGAGCTGTACCTTCAATTTGTTCTATGTGGGATTCATACTCCACTTCATAAGCAAACTTCTGATATCGATACATACGAATGGTAAGAAGCTCATTGAACCGTTTCACATCATGTTTAAAATACAAACGTTTCAT
>DAIDML010000159.1 GCA_027449005.1 Erysipelotrichaceae bacterium
TTCTTCTTTGGGTTTGCGATTGCAGGATTTGTGTTTGCCTCCATGGGGGATGCATGGTGGGGTGTTAAAGCCTTGCTTATTGGAGTCGTGAGTACTGGATTAGAACTCTATACCAAGGATGGTTTTGATAACTTAACCTTACCTATTGGGGTGTCACTCATGAGTTATCTTTTGATGATGGTGTAATATGATTTTGTTCTCTTTCATCTTTAATTTAGGATTAGTGCTCATTCTTTATAAAATGAAAAAACTGACACGCTCAGGTGCTTTTGCATCCTTAATGTTAGGTTTTATTGTGCTTGGATATGGACATCTTTTGTTTTATATCTTAATGCTTTCATTTCTTTTCTCATCTTTGTTAATCAACAAAGTCATTATTCGCTTAATCCCTAACATTAAGGAGAGTGTTAAAGATCATGAACCTCGACGTTGGGTGAATGTACTGGCTAATGGCAGTTGGTTGGGTATTGCAAGTCTTGTCTATTACTTCAATCCTTCCAATGTGATTATTGCGTTAGCCATCATTTCTATGGCTACCGCCACAGCCGACACTTGGGCTTCAGAAATCGGCACTCTCTCACTAGAAACGCCTTGGACCATCATTAAACGTCAAACAATGACCAGTGGTTTATCGGGTGGAGTGACATGGTTAGGATTAATTGCTTCTTTATTTGGTTCGTTGTTCATAACCCTCATCTCTCTTCCGGTGATCATCTCGATGAATGGTTGGACACTGTTATCCTTTGTGATGGGTGTGTTCTTTACCTTCGCAGGATTTGGTGGATCATTAGTGGACTCCATCTTAGGGGAACTCTTTCAAGCTAAATTCAAAACAACCAGTCATGAAATTGTGGAAATCATGCATCATTCCAGTGATGTGCTCATCTCAGGCGTACGTTGGATGGATAATCACATGGTTAATTTCTTGTCCAATGTGATTACCATTGCGTTGTTTACACCTCTATACTCCATACTCATTCATTAACCTTAGATCATACTAAGGTTTTCTTTTGGGTATCTTGATTGAGTTCTGATGGAAGTATTGCTAAACTTAATTAGTTAAGAAGGGATGTTTATATGTACCACGTATTACTTTATTACCATTACACTCACATTGAAGATCCAAACTCATTCAAAGAAGAACACAGAGCACTGTGTCAGTCTTTAAATCTTTTAGGACGTATATACATTACTCATGAAGGTATTAATGGTACCGTTTCAGGGTTGATTGAAGACACACAAGCCTACATGGATATCATGCAAAAGCATGATCTTTTTAAAGGCATCGTATTTAAGATTGATGAAAGTGAAGGCCATGTTTTTAAGAAACTCAAACTCAAGATTAAAAATGAGTTGGTTAATTTCTCGCTTGAAGATGATGTTAATCCATTAGAAATCACGGGTGACTATTTAGAGCCTAGTGAATTCTATGAGCGTCTTCAAGATCCTCAAACTATAGTGATTGACGCAAGAAACACGTATGAATATGATTTAGGTCATTTTAAAGGAGCCATCCGTCCTAATATTGAAACCTTTAGAGAACTGCCACAATGGATTAGAGAGCACAAAGACGAGTTTAAAGACAAGAAAATCATCACCTACTGCACAGGTGGAGTTCGTTGTGAGAAATTCAGTGGATGGTTGAAACGTGAAGGGTTTGATGATGTAGCACAACTTCATGGTGGCATCGTCACGTATGGCAAAGATCCTATTGCGCAAGGACAGCTGTGGGATGGATTGTGTTATGTGTTTGATGAACGCATCAGTGTGCCCATCAATCAAGTGGAGCATGTGATTGTAGGAAAGGACTATTTTACAGGAGAACCTTGTGAGCGCTATATTAATTGTGCCAATCCTGACTGCAATAAGCAAATCATTTGCAGCTTAGAAAGTGAAATTGCCAATCAAGGATCATGTTCACAAGCTTGTCATGAACATCCACGTAATCGCTATACCACAAAACTTCTATTAGACTAAAAAACGAGCATAGTGCTCGTTTTCATTTGGTTTAAAGGTATTCAGGATCCAGTCTTTGATTAAGTTGATTGATTTGAATGATGTAGAGCACATGGAAGACCATCGCAACAACAAGCACCATCAAGGCAATCATAGGGACAATCAATAAAACAAAACCTAGGATATCCAAGACAACAATCCATTTGAACAAGGAACGTAGTTTAGTGATCCAAGCTTCATCTAAATCAAAGGGTGTGGTTGTGGTAATGCTTTGGGTTAAGCGAGATAAGAAGACCAAGGATAAGATAAGATTAAGAATGCCAATCGCAGCAGAGAAGTATGGATTGACTGAACTTAAGCCAATTAAATCCAATACAAAGGTGAATAAGTTAATCACAAACAACAACAATGCCATTTTGCGTGTTTCAAGATAATGTTCATTTTGTGTCTTCTCAGCTAAGATGACACATGCATTCATGATGAAGTAATAACCAATGAAAGAAGGAATCAGGTTAATGATGACATTTCCAAGAGTAAGATTGAAATTAAACAAGATAAACACTAAACCAAGCACGATTCTTTTCATAATGGACCTCACAAGGTTTAGTCTATCAAGGAAAGGGCTTAAACACAATGCTAATCCGTTATTTTAAGGATATCATTAAGATTGAGAGAATTTTTCACTGATGGTTAATATGGTTTTTTCACTGAGTAACTTCTCTGAAATCAAGGCAATGGCCATGATTCCAAACAAATTAATCACAAAGCGTGTGATGGTAAAAGAAAGACCCATAGAAGTACTTTCAAACATCAACATGGGTATCTTCGTTGTTGACCACGCTCCTAGAAGAACTAAGACGTTTCTAAAGGAAGATCCTTTCTTAAGTAAGGTGATGGCGACTGGGAAAGCAGCATACAATGGCCCTGCCGCCACAGATCCTAATAAGAAGGCAATGAGTAAGCCTAACCCTTTAGATTCTGGACCCATCAGCTTCATCATCTTTTCTCTTTCTACCCATACATCAAGCAGTCCAATCAGAATGAAAATAGGTGGAACGACGATAAGCAACTCAGTTAAAGAACGAATCGATCCACTCACAGCAGGATTAAATAAAGGGTTAAAACTAAAATAGAGGATCGTATAAACCACGATCATCAACAAGACCATACGATAGCGTTTAAGTGTTAGTTTCATCCTAAGACCACCCCCATGATGATTGCCACCACAAATGAAAAGATAAAAGCCAAACCATTGCGAAGTAAGGCTGCCTTCTTTCCAAAGTGTTGCATTTCTAGTGGTAAGGTGACAAATCCTACCATCATTAAAGAGGAGATAAAGGCGGCGATTTGAGGAAGTCCTGCCCCTTGAGAAAGTAAAGTGGCTGCCAATGGAAAAGCCACAAAACCAGGCATTAGAGTGATTGCTCCAATCAAAGATGCGATAAGGACACCGAACCATCCTGAATTGGACCCCATGATAGAAGCAATTTGTTCAGGTGATAGTGCTGCAATGACCACACCAATCACTAAAATGATGGTTAAGATTTGTGGAAGCATGGCCTCAAAGCTTTTGAAGGCTTTCTTTAAAGCAAGTTTGGTTTTATTCATACTTTTGATTGCAGAAAACCCTAATAATGAAAAGGTGATAAGATAGAGTGCTTGATTCATAAACATCCTCATTTTCTAGTATACTGGTGTTATTTAATCATGAACAACAAGGCGTGTCAAGAGGTGTCCCTAATGATCGGTGTAGATGGATGTCAAGGTGAAGTGATGATTGCAATGATCGTGGATAATCATGTAAAGATAGGGTTAAGTCCAGATTTAGAATGCCTTAAGGATGAAATGGGATTAATCTTAATGGATATCCCTTTAGGATGTCCATCTTCCAGTAATGATCTTCGTCCAGAACCACAACTAAGACAACTCATGAAAGGTAAGGCATCAAGCGTGTTTAATGTTCCTGCTTTACAAACGTGGGAGGCTCATTCTTATGATGAAGCCAATCAAATGCACCGCACCATCATGAACAAAGGATTAAGTCGTCAATCCTATCACTTACTCCCTTTGATTAAATTGGCGAATACCTTTATATTGAATTATCCCAATCTGAATGTTCATGAATCTTTTCCTGAGCTTGTTTTTCAACGATTGAATCAACACCCATTAAACTCATCGAAACATACGATAGAAGGAAGAAAAGAACGCTATGATCTTTTACTTCACCATGCTCCTTCTCTTGAATCTGGATTAGTGACTGCCCTTAAGCAGTTTCCAATCAAGTACCACTCAGACATCCTTGATGCATGTGCTTTAGCGTATGGGGCCTATTTAATTCATCAAAGAGGGGGAGAAAGTATACCACGACACCCCATGAAAAACAGTCAAGGCATTGAAATGAAAGTGATGATATTTAAGGAGTGATGACAGTGCATTAATAGTTAAGGCACTTAAGTTGTTTAATTGCATTAGAAATCATACAATAGACTCAACTCTCAAAGGAGAAAGGGTATGACTCAAGACAAATTTGTAAAATTAAGACGATTTAATTTGATTATGGGTTTCTTTCATTTGGTTCAAGGTTTGGGAATGTTGTTTCTTGCGACGATTGGATTTGAGCGTATTGCACGTTTCACCCCAACCATCACACAAACATATCAATTCTTTGATACCACCACGATGTCTTTAGCCACAGCGACGAAAGATTTATTTGAATTACCATTTGGTGTTCTTGTGGCTTCATTCTTACTCATTTCAGCTGTAGCACACTTTTTAATTGTCTTATCCAAAGATCGTTATACCAATGATTTAAAACGTGGCGTTAACCAATTCAGATGGTTTGAGTATGCTTTGTCTTCTTCCATCATGATTGTACTCATCGCAACCTTGTTTGGAATCTATGATGTCGTGACGCTTATTCTCATTTTCCTCATCAATGCTTCTATGAACCTCTTTGGTTTAGACATGGAACTCTTGAATGCAGGAGTGGATAAGAAGAATGTCAACTGGGGACCATTCATTTGGGGAAGTGTGGCAGGATTAGCACCATGGATTGCGATCATCATGTACATGAGTGGTTCTAGTGCAACCTTAGATCAAATTCCTTGGTTTGTATGGGCCATTGTTGGTACCTATTTTGTCGCCTTTAACACATTCCCAATCAATATGATTCTTCAATACTTGGGTGTAGGCAAATGGAAAGATTACTTGTATGGAGAAAGAACATACATTGTCTTGTCTCTAGCAGCCAAATCTGTCTTAGCCTGGTTAGTGCTCTTTGGAGCAATGCAACCATAACCACAACACCTGTCAGTGACAGGTGTTTTCTTTATCTTTATTAAACCACTATGATACACTTAGTCTAGAGTGAGGAAAAGCTATGAATGCATTCAGTTTTATTCATTTAATGATGATGATATTCTCGAAGAAAAAAGCGAACTTAGAAGTCATTCAAAAGAAAGGGTTATTGGCAGTCAAAATTGCACAGACCTTTGCTTTGCGCGTTGATTTCCTTTCTAGTGAACAATGCACCCATTTAGCTCAACTGTATAGTTCAACCCTTCCTTTGCCTTCTGAAGATGCTTTAGCCTTAATTGAAACGTATACGACACCCCAATGGCGAGATCAATTCGAATGGATTGATCCTCAACCCATAGGTAGTGCTTCGGTGGGTCAAGTGCATCGAGCACGACTTAAGAGTAAAGAAGAAGTGGTCATTAAAATGATTAAGAAGGATTTTACTCAAGACTTTGAGAAGGATGTCAGAAAACTGCATCGATTAATGAAATGGGCCATCTTTGTTTATCCTAAATTGGCTAAGGTTGCTGATCCCATCGGAATTATTGATTACATTAAGGAATACACCTTAGCTGAACTTGATTTAAGAAATGAAATCAAGAATGGCAAAATCTTAAGAAGCATTCACGAACAACACAAAGACACCTTTGATTTATCACGTTTAGCATTTCCAAAACTGTATGAAGAACTTTCCAGTGAGAAAATATTGGTCTCTGAATTTCTGGATGGTCCAACAGTGGATGACATCTTACCTAAAAAAGTGTTAAGCAATGAGGATTTACTAGAAATCTTTAGACTTCATGGTTTCTACATGTATCACACAGGAACCTTTCATGGTGACTTGCATCCAGGAAACATGATTTATAAAGATAACACGTTTTACTTTATTGATACGGGGGCTATTGCCCATGTGAGTGATAAGATACGCTTTGGCTTATTCAACTTCATGGCAAATCTTTCCAACGCCAATTATGAAGGATGTGCTCGTGCTCTTAATGAAATGGCTGAAAAAGGGATTGAAGGTAAGAAACTTCAAACCTACATTGAAGGACTAAAGATGCTGTACCATGACTTTGAAGGGAAAAGTGTTTCTGAAGCTTCATTAACGAAGAAAATGATGCAGACCATTAAGTTGGGTGTAGAATCAGGGATGGAGTTTGAAAAAGGCATGTTTGCGATCATCAAATCACACATGTACATGGATGGGATTGTGCTCAAGGGCAATCCTGATTCAGTGCTCATGAAAGAAGTGGGTCGCTTTATCGATGAGTTCAAGGAGATGGTGTATGGACACTAAGAGAAAAATTGCGATTATAGGGGCAGGACCTGGGGGATTAGCAGCTGCGATGTTGCTTGCGCATGATGGGTATGATGTGCATGTGTATGAAATGAAAGATCAAGTTGGGGGTAGAAATGGACGTCTTACCCTTGAAAACAATTATCATTTCGATATTGGTCCTACGTTTTTTTTGTATAAACCACTTCTTGATGAGGTGTTTGAAAAGGTTGGAAGAAAGTTAGAAGACAAGGTTAGCCTTATTCCACTCGATCCCTTGTATCAATTGATATTTAAAAAGAAAAAACTGTATCCTAGCAGTGATTCTGCTAAGATGCGTGAAGAAATAAAGCGTGTATTCCCAGGAAATGAGATTGGCTATGATCGCTATCTGAAAGAAGAAGGAAGACGTTTTAGCGCAATATCAAAAGTCTTAAAACTTCCTTTCACCCACATCAGTGATTATTTTCATCCCGATGTCCTTACAGGACTTCCATACTTAGATCCCTTTCGATCTCTGTATCAACGCCTTAAGCGATTTTTTAAAGATGAAGAACTCATTTATGCGATGGCGTTTCAAGCGAAGTATTTAGGTATGTCTCCTTGGGAGTGCCCTAGTGCTTTTTCTATCCTCTCCTACATGGAACATGCTTATGGGCTTTATCATGTGCAAGGAGGACTCAATGCTTTAGCTACAGCTATGAAAGAAGAAGCTGAGTCTTTTGGAGCAACATTTCATTTTAATGCTCGTGTAAGCAAGGTGAATGTCCACAATAAAAAAGTATCTTCCATTGTGGTCAACAATGAAGAAATAAATGTGGATGGAGCAGTCATGAATGGAGATTTTGCGAGCAGTATTTCTGAACTGGTTAATGAATCACATCGTCCTTCATGGACTGATCGTAAACTATCCAAAAAGAAGTATTCTTGTTCAACGTTCATGCTGTATCTAGGACTCGATACCCAATACGACCATCTGCATCATCACAATCTTATCTTTGCGGAAGATTATCGCAGTAATGTTTTGGATATGACACAACGCATGGTATTAACCCCAGATGCTAGTTTTTATGTGCACAATCCTGTTAAGCTTGATTCAAGTGTTGCACCACAGGGTCACAGTGCACTGTATGTCCTAGTGCCAGTCCCTAATACGTTAGCTGATATTGATTGGAATGATTTGAAAGC
>DAIDML010000160.1 GCA_027449005.1 Erysipelotrichaceae bacterium
TTAGAGAATGAAAACTTGTATGGATTAAAAGAAACAGGCACTTTTGTGAAAGCCATTGCGATTCTGCCATTGCTGAAGAAAATGGGAATTGATGTCGTGTACATGCTTCCTATTTCAAAGTATTCACTTAAAGATAAAAAAGGGGAGTTAGGATCTCCTTATGGGGTATCCAACTTCTTTAAACTGGATGAAGGATTAAAAGATCCAATGACTGGTGATACCTTAAACGTTGAAGATGAGTTTAAGGCGTTTGTGGAAGCATGTCATCGCTTAGACATGAAAGTCATCATTGATATAATTCCAAGAACCAATTCCGTGAATTCAGACTTGATTGTTGATCATCCAGAATGGTTCTATTGGATTAATCATGAAGATTTATCCGATTATAAACCACCTCATGTGCCTACACTTGAAAGTGTGCTTCCTGCTAAGGCGATTTACTTAGAAGATGTGTATAAGAGTGAGGAAGTCATTGCACACATTAAGAAGTTTAAACCCAACCCTCAATCCACTGATCCGAAGAAATGGGATAAAGTGGTTGCCAAGTGGCATGAAGCGAAGGGATCCGTTGAGATTTTAGACTTGGTTCAAGACATGTTTGGATTGACCATTGCCCCTGCCTTCTCAGATGGAATCAATGATCCTCAACCAGCATGGAGTGATGTCACTTTCTTTAGATTGTTTTTAGACCATCCTTTGAATGCTCAACCGTTCTTAGATAGAATTGGTCATGTGGAACCGTACATTCTCTTTGATGTCGCGAAATCTTCGTATAATCCAGGCAGTGTGGTGAATCAACCGTTATGGGATACCCTCACGGATATCATTCCTTTCTTCCAAAGAGACTTTGGTATTGATGGAGCACGCATTGACATGGGACATGCCTTGCCTGAAGAACTTGTCTCCATGATTTTATCCAAAGCACGTGAGATTGATCCTAACTTCTGTTTCATTGCGGAAGAATTGGATGTGGAGAATGCCAAAGTCTCCATGGAGAAAGGCTACAATATGATCATTGGGGATGGATTCATCCGTCTTCCACGTGTAGCTCAAGGCTTCTTCAATAACTTTGTGTATTCTTCCATGAACATGGAATCTCCACTCTTTGCGGTTGGAGAAACGCATGATACCCCTCGCTTGGCTGCCCGTGAAGGTGGCGAGAAACTGGCTAAGATGATTACGCTGTTCTCTTTGTTTATTCCTAACACCATTCCTTTCCTTAACAGTGGGCAAGAAGTGTTTGAGCGTCAACCGATGAACACAGGGTTGGATTGTCGCCCTGATGAAGCGTATCAACTCAGTGAAGATGATCCATACTATGGTAAATTAGCCTTGTTTGATAAGTACGCTTTCCATATGAATCATAAACAACGTTTTGTGATTCCAAACTTACTTGAGAAAGCAACAACTTTAAGAAAACAATACGTGGATTCAATCATTTCTAAAGAACATACTTATCCATTAGGCTTCTCTGCTCCTTGGGACCCTGCCGCAGGCATGGGATTTGTGAGTGGTAAGAAAGCCTTGATTGCGGTGGTCAATACAGATGTCTACAACCATCAAACTCACACTGTGAAACTGGATTCATTACCAAAAGAATTCTTTGGACAACACGTGCGTTGTACCCTTGTGTTCTCAAGTGAAAACAACCCTCATCTACATGCCCATGTGAATGAGCATAAAGTGCTCATGATTCATTGTGCTCCAGCTGAAGTGGTTTGTTTTGAACTAGAGATTCTTTAATCCATGGATGCAACACAACGTGCATTAAATCAACAACTCAAGTCCATACTCACCTTAGCCAATGCACTCAAACACATCAACTTGCAACTGAAAGAAGATGATTATGGCTCAGCCATTATCATTGAATACAATGTGATTGAAGAGTGTGTGTATAAAATGCTGAGTGTGGTTCCTGAAGTGAAACAACTGCGGTTTGTGAAAGATCCTGAACATTTTGGTTTATTCAAAGAGTTAGAAACGCTCGTCAAAGCCATTAAACATAACCATGTGTTATTTCAAGAGTGTGATATCACCTTGTATCAAACCATTAAAGGTTGGGTGATTGAGCGTAACACACTCACCCATGAACTCTTAGAAGATGATCGTTTAGAAGATTTTGAGAAAGAATCAAAACGATTAGCACTTCAAGGTAAAAGCTTGGTGAAACAACTTATTTTGGATTTAAGACGAATACGCGCTCGTGCTCGCAACCTTAATCATTTGTCTTATCGTTATGAATATCATCTCTTTTCTTCCATCATGAAACGGTTTGAAAGAGAACAGTACTTAAGATAAAAAAGGTTGGTTCCATTTATGGAATCAACCTTTTAAGTTACATCTTATGAATAATGATTGGTTTAGATGATAATCGTACTCTTCCAGAGGATACCCTCACAAGACTACCATCAAATTCATTGGCGTATTCACCATCATTTAAGTCCACCAACACATCATCTTGAACCTGACCGACATTGCATAACGCAACCAAGACTTCACGATCTTTCTTATACGTGATGTGGAAGATATCTAA
>DAIDML010000161.1 GCA_027449005.1 Erysipelotrichaceae bacterium
TGGAATTCCATTCCAGGAGTTTTCATCATGATTGGAAGTGAAAATCATTGGGAAATTCCCTTGGGGATACATACGATGTGAATCACTGAGATAATCAAGAAACAATTGGTCATTATCATTTCCATTACCAATGCTCTTGAACACTTTCATCAGTTCCCAACCACCATAATTAGCATGAAAAACATCAAACCATGAGGTCACTGAATGATCCTCTGCAAGCATGAACACATCGGGATTGACGTCAAGTAAGCCTTCATGAATGTGATTCCAAACTGAAACAGGAACTAATCCTGCCACATCGGCACGATATCCATCAACACCAAACTCTCTAACCCAATATTGAGTCATCAATACAAGCTCATTCACAAGTTGAGGATCTGAGAAGTTCAGTTGGGCAACATCCTCCCAATCTGTACCAATAGGATGAATGATTTGACCACCACTTTGTACATAGTATTCAGGATGCGTTGTAATCCACTCATGATCCCATCCGGTATGGTTGATCACCAAATCAAGAATGACTTTAAAACCTAAAGCATGAGCCTGATCAATCAGAGCTTTTAAGTCTTCTTTAGATCCAAATTCTGGATTAACCTCCATGTAATCGCGGATTGAATAATATGACCCTAGACTACCCTTTCTTCTAACTTCACTGATAGGATGAATGGGCATCAACCACAAAAGATTCACTCCTAATGCTTTTAAACGAGGAAGATCCTCTATAACTTGTTGAAAAGTGCCTTCTGGTGAGTACTGTCGTACATTAATCTCATATATCACCGCTTGCTTAAGCCATTCTGGTTGCGGAACAAGCGAGGATTTAATTTGATGAGTTGCTCCAATGAGTCGTGGTGCTATCACTTCTACAGTCATGAGTGAGTCTATGAGTGTACACTCATCTCCTTGTCGTTGAGCATAAGGACCACATGATGCATCATGTGGACTGCAGCCTCCTAAAACCATGGATATTAATAGGATGATCATGTAAACTTTCATATTACTTTCTCCGATGTGTCATTATTATACCACGAACCTTAAATTCTAACCTTTCATTCAAAATCATTCATGATAGAATACATTCAAGAGGTTATCATGAAACAAATTCAACGACTTAATGACATCATTGCTTTCAATCAACACAATCCTGATATCTTGGCTTTTATTGGTTTAGGTTCAATGGATGAAACCTATCGCTTAGATGCTTATTCTGATGTTGATTTCTTTATCATTGTCAATCCTAGTTTAAAACCCATCCTCTATAATGATGTGTCTTGGCTTAACGTCTCTTCTATCGCATGTTGGTTTCAAGAAACCATGGATGGTTTAAAAGTAGTGTATGAAGATGGTATTTTGCTAGAATTTGCGATATTTACATTGGATCAACTTCCTCACATTGAAGAAAGTGGTGGAAGAATCTATTTTCTTAAAGAAGGAATTAGTGTCGAGGATGTGATGGTAAGAAAACCAAACACCATGACCTTTAACTTTGAGAAAACATTGAACATGCTGTATGCTCATTGTTATATTGGAATGATGCGTGAGCGACGTGGTGAACATGTGGCAGCCCATACTATGATTCAAGTCTATGCTGCTCATGAACTGTGTGAGTTGTGTAATCCTACGGTGGATGATCGCTTTGTGGTGGAACGTCGAATTGAACAAAGATTAGAACTCGATTTTTCACGTTTATACCCAGGCATTCAACATAATCAAGCCTGTGTACAGTTCATCTTAGAAACATGCAAGAAGCATGGATGGATCCATGCTTCAATGATACGTTTAATAGAATCTATTTATACAGACTAAATTCTTGGTTTAGGTTTGTAATGCGTATGTTAATACTTATGCGCCACATCACTACCTGGTTGTTTTAAGAATTTCTCATACAACTGAATGATGGCAGGATTCTCATGAGATTTTCGAAGTGGAGCATCTTGGTCGAGTTGATAAATCGCTTGACGACGTTGCTCAATGATGTTGACATTTCCATGATGATACGGTTGTCCACCTCCACCAATGCATCCTCCAGGACATGCCATGATTTCAAGCAAATCATAATGAACTTCATCATTCTCAATAGCATTAAGTAGTTTTCGTGCATTTCCCAGTTCATGAGCAATGGCAACATTGAGTGTTTTTCCCCCCACATCAATGCTAGCACTTCTGATGCCATCAAATCCTCTTAATGACTCAAATCTGACTTCTTTAAGTGGTTTTCCTGTTAACATCTCATAGGCTGTACGAATAGCCGCTTCCATCACACCACCTGTAGTACCAAAGATGACAGCAGCTCCAGTGGATTCTCCTAACGGATGATCAAAGTCACTCTCATGAAGCTGATTAAAATCAATGGCTGCTTCTTTAATCATGCGTGCAAGCTCTCGTGTTGTAAGCACATAATCAACATCCATAAACCCCTCATCATTAAATCCTTCTTTTGACGCTTCTGCTTTCTTTGCCACACATGGCATGATGGCAACTGTCACAAGATTGTGGATATCAAGATTGGCTTCTTTGGC
>DAIDML010000162.1 GCA_027449005.1 Erysipelotrichaceae bacterium
AACTAAACTTACAAACCAAAAATGATTTAGTGACAATGAAACTTCCAGAAAATAAGTGTTACCTCTCATTTGCTCCATACATCACTTCATCTCATGTTTGTCAAACGCATTATCTAACTTCTTGCCAAGGTGAAATGAGAAATGAAACCTTCATGATCAAAGTTATACTAGAAGATGGAACAGTCTATCTTGAAAAAGAGGTTACTAGTGAAAACAATGGCTTTGTAGGAGTGTGGCTTCCTAAAGAGATTAAAGGTGTTCTGCACATTAATTATGAAGATATGCATGTCAGCAGTTCAATTTCGACCTACGATGAAGATCCAACTTGTTTAACCACTCCCCTTCAATTGGTAAAAAATGAGACTCACACTGAATAAAGTGTGAGTTTTTTTCACTTTCATTGTAGGATTAACCGATTAATCACGCATACTATAAACTATTGTATTGAGAATTTCAGTTGAGTTTGATAAAGTGTTGTTGCGGGGTGAATATGAAAAACTTAGGGTACTTATTGAATCGTATATTTTCAATGAATTTTAAAGGCGTTTTCGATGTTGCGAACAAGGTACATCAAAAAACAGGCAAAAGCAAAACGTTGATTCTTTTTGACATTGTGTGGTGTGGCTTAAGGCACATGGCCGGTTATGTGGATTATTTAATTTTTGAAATGCATGACTTGAATGAAGAACAACGAAAAACTGTCATGACTCGTGGACGAAACAATGCTTATGCAAGAGCGCTTAACGATGCTTCATACTATTATCTTTTTGATAGTAAGAAAGACTTTAATCAAACGTTCAATAAGTATGTTAAAAGGGATTGGATTACCTTAACTGAAGCAACTTACAAAGAGTTTGAAGCATTTCTAAACAACAAAGATATCTTTTTCGCAAAGCCAAACAATGGCATTTGTGGACGAGGCATTGAAAAAATAAAGGTTAAGGATCATGATGATCCACGTGCTTTATGGTATAGCTTACAAGATAAAAACCTAACTTTACTTGAAGAAGCCATTCCTCAACATCCACAGATGAATGCTCTTCATCCAACGTCTATCAACACTGTTAGACTGGTAACCATTTTAATAGGTGACAAAGTTCATATTCCAGCTTCCTATTTACGTATAGGTAACAATCGCATCGTTGATAACTTCAACAGTGGTGGAATGGTGGTCCCTATCGATGTGAAAAATGGTATGATTCACCATAAAGCGATTGATAAAGCAGGAAATCATTATGAGTTTCATCCCAGCACAAATACTTCAATTCCAGGATTTCAAGTTCCACATTGGGATGAATGTTTGAACCTTGTTAAAGAAGCAGCTAAAGTGGTTCCTCAAGTGCGATTAATCGGTTGGGATGTGGGGATTTCAACACGTGGACCGCTTCTAGTGGAAGCTAACCAATATCCAGGCCATGATATCTATCAGCTTCCTGTCCATACTCCAGACAAAATTGGAATGTTACCAACATTTCAAGCAATCATCAAGGTAAAGTAAAACGTAGATTTGCATCTACGTTTTTTAATTTATTTCGATGATTTCAGGATTTCATCAATTCGATTGCCTCGCTCTAGTGAATCATCAATTTCAAAGAGTAAACTAGGGATTTTTTTAACCTTTAGTTTTGATCCTAGGGAAGATCGGATAAAGCCTTTTGCTTTATCTAAATTTTCCATAAGATGATTTTGTCCTTGAGGAAAGGTGACAAACACTTTAGCAATGGAATAATCTTTTGATAACTGAACATCAGTAATGGTTACCCATTTTAATGTTGGATCTTTAACTTCACTCATTAGAATCAATGAAACTTCTTTACGAATGATTCCTTCTAAGCGTTCTAGTTTGATGGTCATGATTACTCACGCTCCACTTCAACTGATCCAAAGGCTTCAATTAAGTCACCTTCTTTAATGTCATTAAAGTTTTCAATGGTACATCCACAATCAAAACCAGCTGTCACTTCTTTAGCATCATTAGAGAAACGTTTGAGTGAACTTAAACGGCCGGTGTAGACTACAACACCATCACGAATGAGACGTACATGCGCATTTCTAACAAGCTTACCATCAGTAACCATGCACCCTGCAATGGTACCAATCTTAGATGCTTTAAAGATTTGACGTACAGAAGCTTGACCAAGAATGATTTCTTCAAAGATTGGATCAAGCATCCCTTTCATAGCAGCTTCCATTTGCTCAACAACCTTATAAATGATGTTGTGTAAGCGAATATCGACTCCTTGTTCTTGAGCAATTTTTCGAATGGCTGCTGTAGGACGAACGTTGAAACCAATGATGATGGCTTTAGATGCAGCAGCTAACATAACATCTGATTCAGAAATTGCACCAGCTGTGTTACGAATCACGTTGACTTTAACCGACTCTACATCGATTTTCTCTAGTGAAGAGCGAACAGCCTCTGCACTTCCTTGAACGTCAGCTTTAATGATTAAAGGGATTTCTTGAACATTACCTTCTTTGATTTGCTTTGATAAATCATCGAGGGATAATGCGGATGTAATTCTACGTTCTGTCTCAATTTTAGCTTGTGATCGTTTATCAGCAATAGCACGTGCATGACGCTCGTTGGTAAACACTTTGAAAATATCCCCTGCTTGAGGAACATCATTTAAACCAATGATTTCAACTGGAGTTGCAGGACCTGCTTCTTTAATTTCATGTCCATCATCATCCGTCATTTTTCTAACTTTACCAAAACATGCTCCTACGACAACAGGATCTCCTACTCTTAATGTTCCATTTTGAACAAGCAGAGTTGTAACTGGACCACGCCCTTTGTCAAGTTTCGCTTCAACAACAGTACCAACAGCTTCACGTGTTGGATTAGCTCTTAAGTTTTCAACTTCAGTTAAGACAAGAATGGTTTCTAATACTTCACTGATTCCCGTTCCTTTTAAAGCTGAAATACGCAAGTAAATGGTATCTCCACCCCACTCTTCTGGAGTAAGTCCCATATCTGCTAACTGGTTCATCACTTTATCAGGATTGGCTGTTTCTTTATCCATTTTATTCACAGCAACAATGATAGGTACACCTGCTGCTTTCGCATGGTCAACCGCTTCTTTCGTTTGAGGCATAACCCCATCATCAGCAGCCACCACAATAATAACTAAGTCCGTGATTTTCGCTCCACGTGCACGCATGGCAGTAAAGGCTTCATGACCTGGAGTATCTAAGAATGTGATGCGTTTTTTATTGTAAGACACTTGATAAGCACCAATGTGCTGAGTAATACCACCAAACTCACCAGAAACGACTTTAGACTTACGAATTGTATCAAGTAATGTTGTCTTACCATGGTCAACATGACCCATGATGGTAACAACAGCAGGACGTTCCACAAGATCTTCTGGATTGTCTTCGGTGCTGTCTTCTAAACTTGTTTCATCAAATATTTCTTCTTTACTGACTTCGACACCAAACTCAAGACATACAAGCTCAACCAAATCATCATCCATAATGGAGTTAATGGTAACCATTTTCCCTAACATGAACAATAATTTAATGATTTCACTGGCATTCTTTTTAAGCTTTTCAGCTAACTCTCCCACCGTAATTCCATCGGTATACTTAATTTCTTTGACTTGTTCAACCGATTTGCGTGGAGCAAAAGTTCCTCCCGTATTGGGACGACGATTGCGATTGTTGTTTGGCTTTTTGGAGTTATTTCTTCTCATTCCTTCACCTCTTTCAATGCTTCTTTGATTTGTTTCGCAAGTGCGCGATGTGTGATAGCACACGCAACACGTGATGTTTTGCCGATGGCTTTTGAAAGTTCAAATGAAGAAAAACTTTCAATCACGTCAATATGGTAGAAAGCACACTTGTCTTTAATCTGCTTACGTGTTCTTTCTGATGCATCATGCGTGATGATGACTAAACTAGCCTTTTGTGAGCGAACACTGGGTAAAATCTGATCCCCAGTCACTAGAGCGTTCGCTTTAACACACAATCCTAATAGATATAAACTATGAGTCATTAAACAACGATCTTAATTCTTCAATAAAGGATGGGTCTAGTGTGACTTCTAAAGCACGTTCAAGTGCTTTGCGCTTTAAGGCTATTTCAACAGATTCTTTACTCTTCTTTAGGTAAGCTCCTCGACCATTCATTCGACCAGTTGTATCAATCTTGACACTTCCTTCAGGAGTTCTTACAATGCGTAACAATTCCTTTTTAGGAAGTTGCTCTTGAGTTGCGATACACTTTCTTAAAGGAATTTTTTTCATTATTCCTCCTCATAGTATTCATCATACTCATCGTAATCGATATCATCTTTCCATAAGAAGTCTTCTTCAAGCTCTTGACGTTTAAGTTCAGCCAATTCTTCATCAGTATAGACTGGAGTGTTGACAATCTCTTTTTGTTTGAGCATTTCAACCACATTAATACGTGGCTCATGTTCCACTTCTTTGTCTTTATCACGATCGAAGTATTTTTTCTTCTTCACTTCTTTCTTCACTTCAACTTTAGTTGCATCTGCTAATTTCTCAAACTTGGATACAAACGCATCACGTTTCTTAATTTCACGTTTAACACGTTTCTCAACCACTTTTTCTTCTTTTGGCTCAGTTTTAACTGTTTTAGCCGGTGTTGGAGTTGTTTTAACTTCTTC
>DAIDML010000163.1 GCA_027449005.1 Erysipelotrichaceae bacterium
GTTGAACATTTAAGAGGAATGTTCGCTTTTGTGATTTATCACAAAGACACTCAACGCTTGTTTGCGGCACGTGATCACTTTGGCATTAAACCATTTTATTACACGCTTCAAGATCATCTCTTTATCTATGGTTCTGAGATCAAGTCTTTCTTAAAACATCCTTCATTTAAAAAAGTACTCAATAAAGATGCGCTACAACCGTATTTAAGTTTTCAATCTTCCGTCTTAAATGAAACCTTTTTTAAAGGTGTTTTCCCATTACTTCCAGGTCATACGCTCACCTATCATCAAGGAAACCTTACCCTTCGTCCATACTCGACATTAACGTTTGATTCTAAAGATCCTATTCGTCCAATCACCATTAATCAAGTGATGCAAGAAAGTGTCATAGCACACAAGATTGCAGATGTGGAAGTAGGAAGTTTCTTATCTTCGGGCGTTGATTCCAGTTACATCGCTTCGATTGCTAATGTGGATAAGACATTCACGGTTGGATTTGAAAGAGATGGATTCAATGAGTGTGATGAAGCTAAAGAGTTGGCAGACTTATTGAACACACATCACTTTTCTAAGGTCATCTCACCTAAAGAATTCTTTAGTGTTTTATCTCAAGTTCAATACCATGCGGATGAACCACATGCGAACCTCTCGGCAGTACCTCTCTATTTCTTGTCTTCAATGGCATCAAAACAAGTCAAAGTGGTCCTTTCAGGTGAAGGTGCCGATGAGCTATTTGGAGGTTATGAAAGTTATCTTACTTCGAAAAAACGTATCTTAGCTAAACGCTTTCCATCATCTCTGCGTCATGGCATTGCGAAAATCATTAAGCAAGCTCCTCATCACAAATTTAAAGGATGGGCAGAAGCCTTTAGTCCTTTAGAGGAATCCTTTATTGGTCAAGCGTTCATTATGGATGAAGAAGAATCAAGCAAGCTCCTTCAACCTCATTATCATTCTAATCAATCCATTCAATCCATTGTACAGCCATGGTATAAGCAAAGTATGCATCAAGATGAAGCGATCAGAAAAATGCATCTAGACATGAACTTATGGCTCAACAGGGATATCTTAACTAAAGCTGATAAAATGACCATGGCTCATTCGTTGGAACTGCGAGTTCCTTTCTTGGACAAAGAAGTATGGAAGCTCGCACGAACGATCCCTGTTGAACAAAGCATTGATGCTAAAGTCACCAAAAAATTATTCAGAGAAGCAGCGTTGGAGAAGATTCCTCAAGCGTGGGCTCAACGCAAAAAACTAGGGTTTTTAGTTCCATTTCGCTATTGGATCTTAGAGGACAATGCCATGAAGTGGATACATGAACAATTTACACTACCATTTGTGTCGGAGTTCTTTCACCAAGAAGCGTTATTAAAACTCTTAACCGACCACAAAGAAAACGGCAGTGAAGGAAGAAAGATTTATACTATACTTTGTTTTATTCTTTGGTATGATCAATATTTTGCTCATTAAGGTTACTTTATTAAGATAAGCGCATTGCTTATCTTTTCGTTTGAAACCTTTCTTTTTTTGATAGAATAGAGGCATGAACATGAAACAAACGCTACGATTCTTTATTGCTCTTTGGGCATCAAAATCAATTATTCTTTTAATGCGCTTACTCAAGCGTAATGCAACTCATTTTCCTGGGGATGTTGCATTAAGAATTGACCCAGACTTTCTTAGTCATGTATCACGACCAACTCATGTCATCATGGTCACTGGAACCAATGGTAAAACCAGTGTTACCAACATGATTCTGGATGTTTTTGCCCAAGATCATATTCCTGTTATTCATAATGCTTTAGGAAGCAATATCCTTCAAGGGATTGCTTCAAGCATGATTGAAGGGACAACACTCATTAACAGAAGTAAACATGAATGGGCCGTCTTGGAAGTGGATGAGCGAAGTTCACGTCTGATGATGCCATACTTAAAACCAGACTATGTGATTGTAAATAACTTGTTTAGAGATTCTTATCGTCGTAATGCCCATGTGGAATTTATCATTGGAATTCTTCAGAAATCCATTCCAGAATCAGCCCACGTGATTGTGAATGGGGATGATATGTTTGCGACACAAGT
>DAIDML010000164.1 GCA_027449005.1 Erysipelotrichaceae bacterium
TCAAACCTTTAACAGTGATAGTAACACTTACAGAGTGTACCAACATCATGAAAGTGAGGATATCCTTGTTTTTAAGTCCCCTATTGGAGCACCTTCAACCGTTGCCTTCTTAGAAGAGATTACCTATTTTTATTCAATCAAAAACATTGTGATGTTTGGAAGTGCAGGTGTATTGCAAGCGGATATTGTGGCAGGAAAGATCATAGTTCCCACACGAGCGTATCGTGATGAAGGCACAAGTTATCATTATGCTAAAGCAAGTGATTTTATTGATATTGTTGGGTCTTCATTGACGATGAAAGTCTTAACTCACATGGATGTTGATTTTGTAAGTGGAGGAATATGGACCACGGATGCCTTTTATCGTGAAACCATGGACACCATGAACACTCGTAAACAACAAGGTTGTATTGCGGTTGATATGGAAATCAGCGCAGTGCAAGCATTTGCACAGCTTAGAGGATTAAGTTTCTATCCTTTTGTGTATGGAGCTGATAACCTGGATTCAAGTGAGTGGGATAAAAGAGTGTTAGGTTCACTAAGCTATGATTCACGATTACATACATTCCTTTTAGCAACCGCTATTGCGAAAGCAGTGATGAATTCATAATATTCATAGGGAGAAATGATTGATCTTTCTCTATGATTATATCCTGTGACAATTCATTGCATTTTACTTACATTTATCTCTAAAAACATCTATGATTGATTAAGGAGATTAACTAACATGGACATGAAACGTATTGTGATTTATTCGATTCTATTGGCTGCAGCATTAGGATTGGCGACTTTAGGGTTCACTTCCTTTGGAGTGGAAGGATTACTCATTCCAATGGGAATCACGTTTGCTTATTTTACAGGTATCTTTATTGTCGCGACCCTCATTAAAAACAATTCCATCGTTGATATCGGATGGGGTATGGGGTTTGTGATTGGGGCATGGGCTTCCTTATTGGCCACTTCTTCCCCAACATGGATTTCATATTTAATGGTTGGCTTCATCACCGTGTGGGGAGTGCGTCTTTCTGCTCGCTTGTTTCAACGCAATGTGGGTAAACCTGAAGACTTTAGGTACGCACAATGGCGCAAAGAGTGGGGAAATAACGATGTTATTACGGCTTTCTTTAGAGTCTTTATGATTCAAGGACTCATTAACTTCGTGGTAGGCTCTGCTGCTTACACCATGATTAAATTCAATACCGGGTCTTTTAATGCAATCCAATGGATTCTTATTGGACTAGGATTAGGACTAGCCCTGATCGGCTTAGGTTTTGAAGTCATTGGAGATGAACAACTTCGCCAACACATTGCGAAGAAGACGCGCAAGCTGCTTCAAAGTGGACTATGGTCCATCACACGTCATCCTAATTATTTCGGAGAGATCCTCATTTGGAACGGGTTATACATCAGTGGGCTAAGTTTAATTGTGGATGGTTCAGTCCCTTGGGTTTACTACCTTGTGCTTATTCTTTCACCTTTGGTCATGTCACTGGTTCTCATTAAGATATCTACCCCATTATTGGAAAAAAACATGGAAAAATATGAAGGATGGAATGAATACACCAAACGTGTACCAATGATCTTTCCATTCACAAAAGCGAAATAGTGTATGAACTACCTTCTTATTAAGGTAGTTTTTTTAACGCTTCTTTTGAAATGAAGTGCTATTCAGTGTATTGTATAGGTATAGAAGTGTTGGAGGTTCTATGCAAGAAAACACATGTCATCATTGTTTATGTCACAACTTGAATGAATCAAGTTGTGTATCTCGGGTTCCTATCTTTAGTCATCTGGATGCAGAGTCACAACATGAAGTGCATCATAAAGTACAATCCATTCATTACAAAAAAGGGGAAAGCATTTATCAAGCCAATCAAATGAGTGATGGTTTACTTATCGTGAATGAAGGACGTATTCGTATTGATCGTCTCTCCGAGAATGGAAAGCAACATCTCATACGTATCCTTAATCCTGGTGAGTATACAGGTGAAATGGCTTTATTTAAAGAAAGTCATCATGAAGATTTTGCGACGGCCATGGTGGATACCACCATTTGCAAGATACGAAGAGAAGACTTGCAAGAACTCATGAATCACTATCCTCAAATTGCGGTTAAGATGCTCACAATCTTTGCACAACGATTAGAAGAAGTGGAAAGAAACAACACACGTTTAGTCAATGAAAGTGTGAATAAACGTTTGAGCATGTATTTGCTTGAAACCATGGATGAATTCCATCA
>DAIDML010000165.1 GCA_027449005.1 Erysipelotrichaceae bacterium
CTTTGATTCAGGTGTTGGGGGATACACCATTTATCAAGCCTGTGTAAAAGCGTATCCGCACCATAGTTTTGTGTTATTGGCGGATCAGTTTCATTTACCCTATGGCAACAAGTCTAAACCAGAACTCGAAGCCATCTTTCATTCCATGATGGAGGTTTTTCGCTCTTTGAATATCACTACAGTCTTGATTGCATGCAAAACCATGAGCAGTTTGCTGAGTGATGAACTTCGATTATCCTATCGTGATCTTAAACTGATCAGTATCATTGAACCAACCTTATCATTAATTGATCCCCAAAAGTCACTTCTGCTTTTAGCTACCAAAGCCACTTTAAACTCAGGCAAATATCAAACTGCACTCAAAGCCATGAATCCTCACATTGAAATGATCGAAGTGTGGGGGCAAGATTTAGCACGATGGATTGAAGAAGAGGAAAGTGATGTCATTGAGGAGTTTGTGAAGCACTTTATAGGTGTTCATTCTGCCCAACAAATCGTCTTAGCATGCACGCACTATCCACTCATTAAAGCGGTGATTGCCCAACATTCAAGTGCATTACTCATCGATTCCATTCAAGTGATGGTGGATCAAGTCGATCCTAATGAAACTTCATCTCTGCCTTCATTGGTTATGACCACGGCTTATCCTCAACGTTTTGCCCAAAAGATCCATCGCTTATTCAATGAAGACTGTGAGGTGATAGGTGTATGAAAATCATCATTACCTCGGATGTGCATGGTCATTTGGATCGATTACACCATCTTGTGACTGTTCATCCTGATGCGGACTATTATTTGGATGCAGGAGATAGTGAAGGCAGTGAAACCAGTGTTCACCCATTTTTGAGTGTTGAAGGCAACAATGATCGTTTACAACGTTTTCCAAAGACACGTGTCATTGACGCTCACGCTCATAAAATCTACATGACGCATTCTCATGAATTCTATCCATCTCAAAGAGATGATGGACTGATTAAGAAAGCGCAACGTTTAGGGTGTGACTTAGTGATTTATGGTCATTCTCATGTGCCTGATGTGCGAACCATTCATGGGGTGACCCTCATCAATCCTGGATCATTGTATTATAATCGTGATCGTAGTCCATTAACTTATGTCATTCTTACCATTGATGAGTCGAATGTACGCATCCAACATGTTCCATACCGATAAGCAGAGGAAGCCTTCTGCTTTTTTTCATAAGAAAAGACACCGAAGTGTCTTATTTTTTAAGTCGTTGTGCAATATCAAGCAAGCGTGTGACTTGATGGGTTAATGCCTCTTTCACATCTTCCACCATGTTGCCATTAGCATCAATGGTGACAGAAGTCCCATAAGGATTACCTCCTGCTTTTCCTACACTCGCGTCGGTGTATCCAGGGGAGACCACAATTGCACCCCAGTGATGCATGGAAGTATACAGGTTAAGAAGCGTCGCTTCTTGTCCACCATGTGGGTTTTGTGCTGAAGTTACGGCAGTCACCGCTTTATTGATTGTTTTACCTTGTGCCCATAAGCCACCTTGAGTATCAATAAACTGTTTGAATTGCGATGGAACGTTACCAAAACGTGATGGAACAGAAAACAAGATGGCATCAGCCCATTCAATGTCTTGCGAGGTAGCGACTGGAACATCTTTGGTTCTTTCTTGATTGGCTTTCCAAGCGCTTTGTGAATCGATCACCGCTTGTGGAGCAAGTTCTGCGACTTGACGAACACGTACATTCGCCCCTAAAGCTTCTCCTGCTTCTTTTGCCCATTGGGCTAATTGTGCGTTTGCACCATACGTACTGTAATAAATCACTGACAAATTCATTTCTAATTCTCCTTCTTACTTTTTGTAAGTAAACCCTATTATAGTTACTTACTAAAAGAAAGTCAAAGAGAATGCTCATAAAACTAGTATCCTTCAAAAGTATTTGACACTTCTTGACTTCACTGTGTATGATAGGGTGGAAAATTGAAAGGACGATCTGTTTTAATGAATCATTAAAACAGTAAACATAAAGGTAAAGTCATGTCAGAATCATGTGGATGCAATCCAACCATGAATGCAGTGGATAAGGTAAGAAAAAAAGGAATCTCCACCAACGCCTTACCAACTCCATTTGAAATCACATGTGAATGTGATTTAGTGTTTACCATGTCTACTCATGAAGCCAAATGCCCAGCATGTGATTTAGTGTATGGTGTAACGCCATGTGGAGCTCATAGCATTGAGAATGTGGTTGCGGTAGGATACAACTACTAATTTAACATCATCGTTGTGAATCTAACCATCAACGTCTTTTTGATGGTTTTTTCATAGATGAAAGTAATGAAGAAGTGTTTTACTTCATTAAAAAACACCTTTTCAGGTGTTAGGCATGTTCATCAGCATACTGTTGGACTGCCTCTAGTACTTCTTTTAAAGCCAATCCTTTTTCAGTTAATTGATAGTAGTGGTCATGATGTTCGACCACACCTTCATCTTGAAGTTCTTTTAAGCGTTGAGTTAATACTTTATCTGAGCATGTCTTTAAACACAAACTCAGTTGAGAAAAGCGTAAAGGATGATTGGAAAGACATCGTAAAATAAGGCCGTTCCAACGTTTTCCTAACCATTTAAAGACATTTTCATATTTTGGACAAAGAATTAAATCACTCATAGGCCCATTATAGCAAACTCTATGTACAACTTCCACTTAGTTTGCATTACTGATCAGTTCTTCAATGACGTCATCACTTAATCCTAAGGATTTCAAAAAGGTTCTTACATCCTCTAAAGTAAGTCCTTCTTCTTGAGCATATTCAAGCAATCGTGTTTTTTCTTCTTGAGTGACTTCTTGTTTTAATGGGTATTTGGATAAGGTTGTTGCTACATCCTCAGGAAGTTTAAAGGAAACAAGCAATTGAACAATATCTTCTTGATCTTCAAGGGTGAGGGGAGTTTTTTCGATTAGCTTAGTGATGATTCCCACTTCCTTGACTTCATCATTGATGGTATCCACAATGGATGACCCACTGGATTTAAAGAAATGCAAAAATGAATGATCAATCACTTGCTCACCATTCGCAAAAATGGGGCTTAGCAGTGCAGCACTCATGAGTGTACCGAGAAGAAAGACAAAAGATCCACTGATCAGAAAAGAGAGCGCTTTATCTATCTTGCGATTAAGTTTGAAAGGTAGACGTTTCAAGAGGGGTTTCTTAAGAATAAAGAACACCAGTCCCATGAACATATCACTTCTCACAATAATGTTTTTTCGTGAAAAGCGATCAATGGTGGGTCCGATAAAGAGTGGGAATAAAATGTTTGGAATCATGACAACGGCTGAAAATAACGCTGTTAATAAGGTGCTTTGAGTTTGGTTGTACACCAACACTCCAATGGCAAAGTTGATCCCTACACCACCAATGGCCGAAATGATCGTCCCTATGGTGATAATGGTGTAGTTCTTAGACCACAGTGACATAACCCTCCTTGAAAGAAAACACTGTCACGAAGTGACAGTGCTTGTCCGCTTGTGCGGTTTGTTTCAACATGGCGTCCACGGAGGGACTCGAACCCCCGACCGTGCGCTTAGAAGGCGCATGCTCTATCCAACTGAGCTACGTAGACATGTGCTAAAGTATAATATCAAATTCACACCTACTTTTCAACGATTAATCGCCAACCTTTCAACAAATATACATTTAATGTATTTAGGGATAACCTACTATGTCGATTACCATTATTACCATAGGGACAATTATTTCGGCAATTGGGGGAGTAGGAATTAATTTTGCGATTGGAATTTTAGTTTTTAATCAGACGCAAAGTACACTGTTAACTGCTATCTTTTCCGCTGTCGTGATGGTTCCTAATATTATTTTTCCACTTTTTATTGGTCCTACCATTGATCGTTTTTCGCGAAAGAATATTATTGTGTGGAGTGATTTTGGTATGGGAATCGTCTTTATGCTGATTGCATATATTACCCGTGATGGTTTC
>DAIDML010000166.1 GCA_027449005.1 Erysipelotrichaceae bacterium
AGTATTGGAGAAAGTGGGAAAACAAGACCAAAAAAAGAAGTCAAAGCATTATCGTCAAACAACTCAATTCAAATTCATCTTTGATTCAGTTGGACCAAGTAGAAACATTGTTTTGATTGATGATGTGTGCACAACTGGACACTCACTACTGACATGTGCCCAACTACTTGAATCTTTTGGATATCAAGTTGAATGTTGTGTATTCGCAATTCACTCCTCATGGATCCATCAATATTTGGTATAATGAGTAAGAAGGAGATTTTAACTATGGCATATCATGACCCTAATACTCGTTTCTATAAAACTAAAGAAGGTGCAGTGATTGGAGGAGTTTGTGCTGGATTATCTGAGACTCTTAAAATTGATGTTTCTTTGGTACGCATTGTGAACATTGTGATTGGTTTAAGTGGTATTGGATTGCTTCCATACATTGTGTTATGGATTGCGCTACCTAACAAAGAGGATATCGTGTGATTTCCTTCCTCAGTGGGTCATACACAAAACAAGGTTCCACAGGAATACTTAAAGTCGATTTTGATCCAATCAAACTCACCATCACAACTCAACCGTATGTCAATTTAGACAATCCTACGTATCTTTGTGTCCACAAAGATGTTGTTTTTAGTGTGGGCTCAGTCCTGGATCAAGCAGGGATTGTCCTTATTAAAGAAGGTGTCATTAAAGATATGCTTCTACTAGAATCAAAAGTCCCATGTCACATCAATGTTCATCCCACTCTTAATCATGTATACAGTGCAAACTATCATCAAGGACAAATCATGATTGCGAGTTATGAACATGATCAGTTGAATCATCTTCAAACCATCATGTTTCCTCAAGGATCTAAAGCCCATTATGTCGGTTATGAACCTTCGATTGATGCGTTAATCATGTGTGATTTAGGACTAGATTGTGTAAGAGCTTTTCGTTTCAATGGAGAACAATACACGTTGCTTTGGGAAAACAATTTCCCAATAGGAAGTGGACCACGTCATTGTGTGAAACACCCTACTAAGAATATCATGTATGTCTTAACTGAACTCAGTGGAGAAGTGTTTGTATGTGAACTTCATGAACAGGAACTTATCATTAAAAATAAAGCCTCCTCCTATCCACCGCAATTTCAAAAACCATGGGCAGCAGCCATTCGAATTACCAAGGATGGTCGACATTTGTATGCCTCCAATCGTGGACATGATTCCATCACTCATTTCATTGTTGATGAAGTAGGAAATCTGCATTTTGAATCACGAAGTTCAACCTATGGAAAACAACCTCGTGACTTCAATTTACTTCAAAATGATCAATACTGTTGTGTTCTCAATCATGATGATCATCGCTGTGTCATGTATAAAGTCAATGATAATGGTTCTCTTACTTACTTAACTCAAGAAACCCTTTTAGAAGGGGTTTGTGTCTGTTTAACTGCAACTTAACACAACAAGCCACTTTCTTTTATATAGTCTGTAGTAATTCATCCATGTCTTTGATAGAATGTCTGTGATGAACTACTTCGATTACAGTGCAACAACGCCACTCTCAATGAGTGTCAATCAACTCATGCAAGAAGTTGAGACTTCGTATTTTGCAAATATCAATGCTAAGCATGATTTTGGTGTGCGTTCAAAAGCCTTTGTTCAATCCTATATTGATACTATGGCTAAGACATTATCTATACCTGTCTCATCCCTTATCTTCACTTCTGGAGCAACTGAATCCAACAACATGATCTTATTTGGATTAGCCAAATCTTATCCACACAAGAAACACATCTTAACCACCTCATTGGAACACCATTCCATGATCTCTCCATGTGGAGAACTTCAAAGGCAAGGATATGAGATTGAGTTTATTCCTTACACTCAAGGACAACTTGATTTAATTGCTTTAAAAAACATGATTCGAGAAGATACGTTGTGTGTGAGCGTGATTGCTGTAGAGAGTGAGACTGGACTTCTTCACCCTCTTAAATCCATCAAAGCCATCTGTGATGAAAGGCAAGTGCCACTACACAGTGATATGACTCAAGCCATTGGCAAGATAAAGGTGGACTTTAAGGATGTCACCTATGCTAGTTTTTCTTCTCATAAGATTTATGGTCCTAAAGGCATAGGAGCATGTGTGCTGCTTAAGGAAGACATTAAACCTCTGATTTATGGTGGAAGAAGTCTATCTAAATTAAGAGCAGGAACTCCTCCTAATGCTTTGATTGTTGGGTTTGCGCAAAGTTGCATTGAAGCTATTCAAAACCTTGAACAACGCATTCATGATGTTGAACAACTTCGCAAATACTTTGTAAATGAATGTGCATCCATTCAACAACTTCATGTTAATCGGCCTAAAAATGGGGTTCCACACATCCTTAATATTTCATTAGTGAAGTGTGATCGTCATGAAGTGGTAAGGTTATTGTCACTAGAACACTGTTATGTGAGTGCGAGCAGTGCATGCAGTGGGCAAGAAAATGTATCTAAAGCGGTCTTAACCATTACACAAAACATGGATTATGCTACATCATCCATCAGAATTTCGCTTTCTCATTTAACGACAAAAGATGAAATCACTTCTTTAATCAAAGCATTAAAAAAGGTAACTTTATGAAAATCATTATTCTAAGCGCAATCTGGTGTCCAGCGTGTTTAATCGTGAAAAGCACCATTCACAAAATTCAAAAAGAGTATCCGCAATTTCAACCATATTTTATTGATATAGATGAAGAGGAAACTTTAGCCTCTCAGTATGAACCTCTTAAAGTCTTACCAGTCTTCATCATTGAGGATGAAGAAGGTAATATTGTGAAACGAATGAGTGGGGAATTATCTAAAGAAGTCATTCTAAAGGAGTTTGTCCATGTTTAAAAAACTATCCACATGGTTCTTATATCTCGCCGTATCACTACTTATAGTGATACAGGTGAACACCCCCGTCTATGCTAACCAAAACAAAGTCAATATTTACTACTTCTATTCTGAAACCTGTTATTACTGTGGATTGATGAAAGACTATTTTAATGAACTTGAAAAGGATCCATTAATTACCATCCATCGCTATGAAATCAGTACTGATCAAGCAGGACAAGAGGTAGCTAAGAAAGTAGAAGATTTACTATCAACCCCTATTCGTACTGTACCTTATGTGATTGTTGGAAGACAATCTTTTGTTGGATACAATGATGGCGTATTAGAAGGCATTGAAGAAGCCGTTGATTTCGCGAAGAACAATTATGTGCGTGACATTGTTGGTGAAATGTTAGGCATTGTCGAGATTGGTGAAGGTGATGGAACCATCATCAGTGGAGGGAAGTTTAAACTGCCTTTCATTGGTGAAATTGATGCTTCAACCGTTTCATTGCCGTTATTAGCCATTTTTATGGGAACGTTAGATGGATTTAATCCATGTGCAATGTGGGTGTTGTTGCTTCTCATCAGTATGCTTGTGCATGTTAAAGAACGTTGGAAGATGTGGACATTGGGAATAGTGTTCTTAGTAACATCAGCCGTGATGTATTTCTTCTTCATGTTAAGTTGGCTCAACATTACGTTACTCTTTGGATCTGTCATTTATTTAAGATTACTTATTGGGGCAGTAGCTATTGGTGGCGGAAGTTGGAACCTTAAGAAGGCACTCACTCAAAAACCAGATGATGGTTGTGAAGTTGTGGATGTTGCTCAAAGAAGAAAACTCTCAAAACGTATCCAAGCGATCACAGGTGAGAAAACATTCATTTTAGCCATCTTTGGTATCATGGGACTAGCTATATCAGTTAACTTAGTTGAATTACTGTGTTCTGCTGGTTTACCGATTGTGTTTACTCAAGTTTTATCACTTAATGGTTTAAATGCAATTGAGACAGTGGGTTATTTACTGCTTTATGTTTTATTCTTCCTCATTGATGATTTAGTTATTTTCTTTATCGCAATGAAGACCTTCCAACTTACAGGAATCTCAACTAAATATTCAAAATTCTCGGGTATTGTTGGAGGAGCTATTATGGTTGTGTTAGGAATACTCATGATCTTCAGACCTGAGTGGTTGATGTTTAACTTCTAAAACAATCATCTCATGGTATAATAGTCACGGAGATCATTATGAACACTTTAACTAGATACATTGTAGAGTACCAAGAGTACATCATCTTATTCGCAACACCGTTTGTGATTAGTTTTGCTTTCTTTCTGTTAATGATGATTATTAAACGATTCTATAAACAAGTACATTATTGGCATGGTGGCATTGTCGGTCTTTTAATAGTCCTCTATTTTGCGTTTAGACTTAATGGCCTACAACCTACAAGTGCTGTATTTGTTAATCGCTTTTCATTCTTCCTTATTGTACTTTCAGGGTTAATTTCATATACAGCTTTTGCAGTGACTGCACATGCACTACGCAAACGGACATGATTAACACCTTAGATTTACATCACTGCACACAGGTTGAGGCAAAGAAACTTCTTGATCATACATTAGACAATCTAAACCCAAATGTTAAAGAGTTGGTTATCATTCATGGTTATCAAGGTGGACATGTGATAAAAGACCTTGTCTTAAGATATCAACATCATCGCATTGAAAGAGTCATCAAGTCACTCAATCCAGGACAAACAAGTTACTTAATAAAAGCAAAGAAGTGATTGAAAGAAACCTATGGGTATGCTAAAATTCAATGGCATACTTTAGTGTTGGACGCTTAGCTCAGTGGGAGAGCATCTGCTTGACGTGCAGAGGGTCAGGGGTTCAAATCCCTTAGCGTCCACCATTGTTTATTTGCGCTCGTGGCGCAATTGGATAGCGCATTTGATTCCGATTCAAAAGGTTGCAGGTTCAAGTCCTGTCGAGCGCGCCATGAATTTACGTTGGGGTTGTAGCTCAGCTGGAAGAGCGCTACGCTGGCAGCGTAGAGGTCGAGGGTTCGAGCCCCTTCAGCTCCACCATATTTAACAAAACAAGTCGAAATTTGTCGACTTTTTATTTTCTTTTCACACGCATATCACAATGATTGTGTATGATATTCTCGTACAAGGAATTAATACTAACTTTATCATTTTCTTCCTTACTCCTAAACAACCCCCTTGTATCAACCACCATGAAAAATTTGGTGGTTTTTTTTATTTTCTTATGCTAAAATAGTAAGAAATGTGCCGACTTAGCTCAACTGGTAGAGCAACTGATTTGTAATCAGTAGGTTGCGGGTTCAAGTCCTGTAGTCGGCACCATGATTTCTCTCTTAAACCATACAACCCATAATTAAACGGCAAACTCGAATTATTTCTCACATTAATGATCAAATCAACTTTTAAGAAAACTTAAAGGGTTAACATAACATTTGTAAATGATTCTTAAGGGGAATTGACTATGAAGAAAGATGATCTAGATTTAACACCAATCATTGAGAATGTCGTTTTAAAGACCATATTAAACAACTCTACAGACACAATTTATTTCAAAGATTTGAAGTCACGTTTCATATACAACAGCAGAGCACATGCTGATCAACTCAATGAACCTGAAACATCCATGTTTTTAGGTAAGACTGATTTCGATTATTTCCCACCTCAATTTGCGAAAGCAGCTTTTGATATTGAGCAAAACATCATTAAGACTGGTCAACCTCAAATAGATGTCATAGAAAAGTGGGATAAACCCAATGGAGACATACAGTGGTTAATGTCATCCAAATATCCTCTTTATGATGAAGACAATAATATTATTGGAACATGGGGCATTTCAAAGGACATTACTAAACTCAAAGAAGCAGAAGAACAATTGGTTAAGTTGAACAAAGAACTAACAGAAGCCAATCATCGTCTAGAGATCTTATCAATAAGAGATGGTTTATCTGGTTTGTATAATCATCGACATCTTTTTGAAACATTACAAGCCAATGAAATTCAACGCATTAGACATGTTAAGCATGGTCAAGAAATGATTTACTCACTGGTAGTGTTTGATGTGGATGATTTTAAAACCATTAATGATACCTATGACCATCTTAGTGGAGATAAAGTCATCAATCAAATCGCAGGAATCATACTCAAGAACACTCGAGCATCCGATATGTGCTTCAGAACGGGTGGAGATGAGTTTGCGATTCTTTTAATCAATACATCACTACAATCAGCATTCACTGTAGCAGAACACCTGCGTCAAGTGATTTCAAAACATGATTTTATTCTTGGTGAGAATTCAATCAATATTACCATTAGTGCAGGTGTATCCACATGCACTCAAGCAAATTCCATTGATGAGTTTGTTGGTCTTGCGGATACGAGAATGTATGTTTCAAAGAACAATGGAAAAAATAGAGTTTCACAGTAAACATAATATCCAATCAACAAGTCATTTTTTGACTATGTAAAAACATGAGATTTGTGATGGTTTGAATATTATCTTAAACTTTTCACACAATTGTTTCATTTTATATGTATAATTAGAAATAAGAAAACGGTTTCATTATCGTGATTAAAGGAGGTCAATGTGGTAGATATCAGAGAAATAGCAAGACTTGCAGGTGTATCCACAGCGACGGTATCAAAAGTATTAAACAATTACACTGAAGTTAGTGATGCAACGAAGGAAAGAATATTAAAGATTGTTGAAGAAGTAGGCTATATTCCTAACTCAAGCGCACGTGCATTGAGTACAAAACGCACATGGTTAATTGGGATAGTGTATTCAGAGCATCTTCATATTGGGCTTGAGCACAATTACTTCTCTGGAGTCTTAGAAGCCTTTAAGCGTGAAATTGAACAGTTCGGTTATGATGTTGTCTTTATTTCGGGTGGTGATATTGGTTACTTAAAACGTTGTCAGGTAAGAAATGTGGATGGTGTGTTTGTGGTCACTGCAGACATGGCGGATACTGATTTAACTGCTCTTTTTGATAGTGACATCAAATGTGTCACCACGGATGTTCCATATAAATCAATTCCATTGGTGTATTCGGACAATAAGCAAGGAAGTATCCTTGCAACAAATCATTTGTTAGAACTCGGCCACAAGAAAATAGCTCATATTGGTGGTCCACTCTCTACTTTGGCTGGATCAGAACGTCTTGAAGGATACAAAGAAGCTTTATTATCATCAGGTGTTGCGTTTAATGAAGATTATTATATTGAAGCCATGGAGTTTGATAGTCAATCAGGGTACGAATGTATGAATCGTTTACTTGATTTACCACAACCTCCAACAGCCGTGTTTGTTATGTGTGACTTATCCGCATTAGGCGTTTTCAAAGCGATCAATGAACGCGGACTGAAAGTTGGTGAGGATATTTCAGTTGTAGGCTTTGACGATATTGAACTTGCGTCACATACACATCCATCATTGACAACAGTACGTCAAAACAGAAAAGCCATTGGCAGATCACTTGCACAAATCTTAGATCGCAGAATCAATAATAAGAAGGTTGAAGAAAGAACACTTATTCCAACTCAACTGATCATTCGATCATCAACATGTAAAGTGAAGTAAGAAGGAAACTTCTTGCTTTTGCTTATTTCATGCTTGTAAGCGCTTAACGAAGTGGTATAATGAAGGCGAAAACGATTTCGTAAGGAGATGAAGATGAAAAATCGCACATTGATATTCGAAGAGACCTTCAATGAAGGAACACTTCCAAACCAATCAAACTGGGATTATGATGTTGGAGGAAAAGGTTGGGGTAATGGTGAGTTACAGTATTACACCTATGCTAATCCTGAAAATGTTAAGATCCAAGACGGGAAATTGATTATTTCTGCAGTAAAGAAAGAAGTTGAAGGTCATCCGATTACCTCAACTCGCCTTGTAACACGAGGCAAAAAACATTGGCTGTATGGACGTTTTGAAGTTAGAACTAAGATGCCAAAAGGAAAAGGAACATGGCCTGCCATTTGGATGTTAGGAGTTGATGAAGAGAATTTAGGATGGCCACGCATGGGTGAGATTGATATCATGGAGCATGTTGGTCGTGATCAAGATACAGTTCATTTTAGTTTACATACTGAAAAATACAATCATCCTAAGAAAACTCAAATCACCTATGTTTCAAAGATTGCCAACGTAAGTGATGAGTTTAAAACGTATGTTATGGACTGGAGTGAAGATAAGATTTCATTTGAAGTTGATAACCAACATTATGCAACCTTCTATAAAAAGGACTATGCAGATTCATGGCCTTTTGATAAACCGCATTATCTCATTCTTAATTTAGCAATGGGTGGTGGATTTGGTGGTCAAGTAGATATGACGTGTTTACCTGCAACACTAGAGATTGAATCCATTAGAG
>DAIDML010000167.1 GCA_027449005.1 Erysipelotrichaceae bacterium
TTATGAACTGTTCATTGAAACATTACGATTAAAACGACTCCCTAAGGAGTACCTCAGCCGATTTGTTTATCGCAAAGGATATCCTTCGTTAAAACACTATGTCAGTGATGTTTTTGTGGGGAAAATTCAGTTATCACAACGACTTCATTCACCTCAATCGGTACAGCTATTACTCAATAAACTCGCTTTCTTTCAATTTGCGAAAGAACATGACATCCCAACCGCCACTGTGTTGGCATACTCAAAGGATGGGTATTTATATACCATCGATGATCAACACTGTGATATATCCACACTTGAGTTGTTCATTCAATGGATGAATCAATGGATTCAAACCTCACCGCTTCAAAGTTTATTCATAAAACCTAATGATCTTAAAGGTGGAGTAGGAGCATTTAGAATTGATGAAAAGTCACTTCAAGATCAAGAGTTAATGCAAAGCATTCATCAACAACTCCACTCCAGCACCATGTTAGTGCAAGAAACCTTAGTTCAACATCCGCTTTTAAATGCCATTAATCCATCATCCATCAATACCATTCGCTTAGATACCTATCAACCATTGAATGGCGAAGCGAGAGTGATTGCGGGTTGCATGCGGTTTGGTCGTGTAGGCTCAGTGGTGGATAATCCAGGAACATCCAAAGGCTTCTTTGTGAAGCTCAACTAAGAAACGCATCAATTGGAAGGGGTGGGTCAACAAATCCTCACCTTTGGTAATCAAACCTTTACCCATCATCCTGACACTCATCATCCATTGGATGGAGTTAAGATTCCTTATGTGAAGGAAGCCATGGAGTTGGTCATCAAGGCCACCCAATGCATTCAAGATCGACTCATTGGTTGGGATGTGTGCATTACGCCTAATGGTCCTGTCTTAATTGAAGGGAATCATAATTATCATATTGTGATGCTTGAGATTGCTAATGGGGGATACGCTTTAAGAGAAAACTATCAAGATGTGATCAGAGAAGTGCTAGAAGAGAACTCAATGCATGCTATGTAGCATGGACAAATCATTGGATTAGGAGTATACTACACACGTGAACCATTATGAGTACTAAATTCTTTATTGATTCAAAACCGATCACCTTACGCCCAGCTCAACAAATTGCGCTAGGCTTTTTAATGGTTATCTTTGTGGGAAGTGTGTTATTGTCATTACCTTTTGCACAAAAAGTACCTGTTTCTTATCTTGATAACTTGTTTATCGCAACTTCCGCCGTGAGTGTGACCGGATTAGCCCCAATTGCGGTGGTTGAATCTTACACCTTGTTTGGTCAAATTGTCTTGATATTCTTAATGCAGTTGGGTGGATTATCGTTAATGACTTTCATTGCTTTAATGCTTATTGCCATTGGTAGTAAACTGAATGTATCTGAGAAGATTGTGATGCAAGAAACATTGAATCGTACCACCCTTGAAGACATATCATCCTTCATCAAATTCATCGTAAAATACACTCTTCTTTTTCAACTTATTGGTGTCATTTTATTATCATTTACCTTTGTGCCAGAGTTTGGTTGGATCAAAGGAATCTTCAATGAAGTCGTTGTGATAACTGAATTTTCCCCACAAAAATATCACTGACATAGTGTTTTAACGAAGGATATCCTTTGCGATAAACAAATCGGCTGAGGTACTCCTTAGGGAGTCGTTTTAATCGTAATGTTTCAATGAACAGTTCATAACCAATCTGAATCAGTGGCTTACGAAGTGGATCTTGCATCATCAGTTTGATTTTGGTTGAATTTGAGTTCATGCTTCACCTCTGAACTTTTTACTTAAAGATGGTTCATCGCTTTGACGATAGTGTTTGGCTCGAATGAAGAAGACCAGACCTAAAACACTCCATACCCCTAACGCAATGAGCGATGGGAGTTGTAGTGAAACAGGACTGTTAGGAATTAAAAGCAATGCCACAAAAAAGAGTGAGAACAACGACCCTAAGTAACCAAAGAGACGATTGGATTGTAACTCTTGGTCTTCTTTATGACGATGGGCTAACACAATCGTACTGGCACTGGTGTAGAAAAATCCAATGGCAGCTCCCACAGAAGCCATGTCCACAATCCAAAGCAAAGCGGCTCGACCAATCCAAGGCGCAATAAGCGAAACCACCGCAATGAATAGTAATGCAACGGTTGGCGTTTGTGTTTTAGGATGAAGCACTTCAAATGAGGATGGTAAAGCATTGGTTTTTGCCATGGCATAAAACAAACGTGAAGAAGCATGCATGAAACCATTCAATCCACTTAGGATGGCACTTAAGATGGCTAATCCTAAGATGAGTAATCCTATATCACCTGCAATTACACTGACAGCACTGCCAGTTGCCCAGTTGGCATTGTCCACAATGAAAGTTTCCCATGGTCCTACCATGGCGGTGATGAGGGTAAGTAAGCTATAGATGAATGCTCCTACAATGATGGAGAAAATCATCAGTTTTGCTGATTTACGTACATCAAACTTCATTTCTTCACTGGCTTGAGCAATCGTATCAAAACCCACAAAAGCCCAAGGAGCAATCGCTATGATGGCTAAAATGCCTTCAAGGGGTGGTTTTGACGATGAGAATGCTGGTTGTAGATTGGATAAAGAGGCAAGGGGTGAAAACAGTGCCCAAAGCATGAGCAACACCACACCTCCCACTAAGACTAACGCAAGTAAAGAGGCAAACTTTCCAAACAGTTTTACCCCTTTATGATTTAAGTAGGCAATCAACATAATTGAAACAGACGCTAAGATGACTTCCCCTAAATACACATTCCATCCTGCAATGGTGTAGAGAAGTCCTTGTTGGAAGACACCTGGAAACATGGCTCGTGTAATTAACCCTAATGCTGTAGCATTCAAAGGAACAATGCTTAAGTAGGATAATCCTAAAAACCATGCCGCAAAGAAGGCATGAAAACGATCAAAGCCAATATAAGCAAAAGTGAATTCTCCTCCTGCTTTTGGATAACGGTGAATCATCACACCATAGTTCTTAGCAATGATCATCATCATGATGGCAGATAAACTCATTGCAATTAATGTGCCTAATGGACCACCGTCAGGTAAAAACTTGTTGCCTGGAAGCACAAATGCTCCCCAACCGATAATCGCCCCCACCGCTAATGACCAAGCGCTTGTTTGATTCAATTCTTTTTTTAATTGTGTCATTGGGCTTTCTCCTTAGTATCATTGTACGCTTGTGCAAAACAGTGTCAACAATGAATATACGAAAGTATTCAGTAGACTAACATCAAAAAGAAACCTCCTGCGAGGTCTCTTAATCGACATAATGAATGGTATACGTAATGGTTCCTACTTGTGATATGGTGTTGTAGACGGAACATACTTTAGTGGCTAATTCAAAGGATTTCTCCACTGCCACTTTGTTGGTAATTCCCTTCACGTGGACATCCAAGTGAAGTGTTTCAATGGTGGAAGGAACTTCTTCACGCTTGAAACCACTTGAATGATATGTGACGGATTCAAAACTTAATCGTTTCTTTTCAATCACATCAAGGAAGGTAGAATGTAAACATGAAATGAGGGCACCTTGAAGGAGTTTATAAGGAGACGCTTGATGAGGTTGCATACCAATACTGACACTTCCCTCTTTAAGTTGTAATTCTCCATTAAAGGTATGATCAAAGGTGACTGTTGCTTCAATAGGTTGCTTCATTTATTCTCCTGTTGCTAGTTTCTTACGAATACGAGTTGAGATCATTTCAATGATTAAGACAAAAATAACAAGGCCAATCAGTAATGCACCCGCATCACTCCAACGATAAGCACTGATCGCAAAGATCAGTGGAGCACCAATTCCACCTGCACCCACCATACCTAAGATTGTTGCGTATTTAACGTTGATTTCAAAACGATAAATGGTGGTTGAGGCAAAGTTAGACATGAGTTGAGGTAAAATACCATACTGAATCTTTTGAA
>DAIDML010000168.1 GCA_027449005.1 Erysipelotrichaceae bacterium
GTTTTTAAATCATGAGAGATGTTATGAATCATCTCTTCTTTTTGTTCATACGCACGCTTCACTTCAATGTTCATTGCGACTAAGGCTTTGGCTAAATCTCCGATTTCATCCTCACGATCCACATTGAGTTGAACATCCTGACCCAATCGTCGCTTTTCCACGTAAGATCGAATTTGATTCAGTGGACGGATGATGGTTGCTACCCAAGCCATGAGAAGCAAAAACAGAATCCCTGTGACCGTAACTAAGATATTGACTGTGTTGTTAAGCAGTGAGGTTTTAAATTCATCACGATAATTGTTTGAGATGGCTGTCATGATGGCAGTATCTGGATCAATGCGTGTAATGGTATACAGTAACTTGCGATGATCCGAATGGGAGATATAATCTTGGGTTCCTGTGGTTTGCGAAAGCGCAAACTCCTTTATTTCTGAAAATAAAGTGTTGGAAATTAAAGGTAGATTATTGGATGTAATCACATCTCCATTATGAGTGAAGATGACGTGGATAATGTTAGGATCATTAGCACCATACAAAAGCTCTTCTCGTAAAGAGAGTCGATAGTTATAAATGATGTTGTTTTGTGTGCGCTTGATAATACCATACATTTGATTACGGACAAACGCATCAATGTTAAGTGAAAGAATGGATAAGAATAAAATAGAAAACACAGTAATAAAGATTAACATTACCCCTAGAAGTTGCTGAGCTAATGATAATCGTTTAAAGAATCGTCTAAACATAACTTATCCCCAACGGTATCCATAACCATAGATGGTAGCAATCGTCAGGTTAGGACATTTCTTTCGTAGACGTCGCATGGTGTCATCCACCACACGATCAGAGCCATAGTAATTGGTTTCCCACACTTTATTAAGGATTTGCTCACGAGAGAAAGCAACACCTTTGTTTCTCACAAACAGGATCAGTAAATCAAATTCTTTAGTGGTTAACTCTAAATCCATTTGATTGGAGAACACTTTACGTTGGTTTTCATCCACAACATAACCATCAATCTCTAAGATTGAGAATCCTTCTTTGTATACACGTTTTAAAACATTGTTGACACGTAATACCAGTTCCTTAGGCGAAAATGGCTTGGTGATATAATCATCTGATCCTTTTTCTAAACCAATAATGCGATCAAACTCTTGATCACGAGCGGACATAAAAATGACAGGTATGGAAGGTTTATTAAAGCGAATCTTCTCTAATAAATCAAACCCACTTTTCTCATCAAGCATGATATCCAATATCCACATGGAAACATCATCAGCCACATGGGCTAATCCTGCTTGATAGGTCATATACACATTAACTTGATATCCTTCTCGTTCTAGATAGCTTTTGACAAGTTCACCAAGATCTTTTTCATCTTCAACTAATCCAATGATATGCTTCATATCATCACCATCCTTTATTGATGCTATTTTAACACAAAACAGAACGCTTAGTAGCGTTCTGCATTGACTATCCATCGAATTATGTGATTCACATAAGAATCACATGTTTTAATACTTATCCTTATAACTTTCTTATCCTACTAAAAAAGTATGGATAGTTCATCAATCTACAATATATCTTCATATTGATCATAAGTGGTTTCTTCCCAATATGAACATTGCACTTGTCCAATATGCTGTTGTTGAAGCAGAAACATACACAATCTGGATTGCCCTATTCCTCCCCCAATGGTGTAAGGTAGTTGTCCATTTAGAATCATTTGATGATAAGGCTTATCGATTCTATTGAGTGTGTTGGATGTTGTTAACTGTTGGAGTAGAGAATGCTTATTGACTCTGATCCCCATAGAGGAAAGTTCCACAGCTTGTTTAAGTAAATTTGAATAGACAAGTAAATCACCATTAAGTGACCAGTCATCATAATCAGGACTTCGCTCATCATGAATAAAACCATCACTTAGCTTCGCTCCAATACCAAGTATGAATACTGCACCAAATTCTTTACATATCTCATTTTCACGTTGTTTGGATGTTAGTAAAGGATAGCGTTGAAGTAGTTCTTCTGAACTAATGAACAGCACTTTTTTCGGTAAATTTGGTGCTTCATAGCCTTGAAACTGCATCCACGTCACAGTGTTTAGAATAGATTGATAGATTTGATTGACAATCTTTTTGAGATAGTCAATATTTCTATCTTCCACATCAATTACTTTCTCCCAGTCCCATTGATCAACATAGTAAGAGTGAAGAGAGTCAAGTATTTCACCTGTACGAATGGCTTTCATATCTGTAAGAATTCCTTCATACACCTTGTATCCATAACGCTTTAATGCTAGACGTTTCCATTTAGCAAGTGAATGCACTATCTCAGCTTGCTTACCAGACGACACATTAAAAGAAATGGATGATTGTCTTCCATCAAGTTCATCCTGTAGTCCACTGTCACTTAAGACAAAGAGTGGAGCTTCAACTCGAGTCAAATTCAATTCATTGCAAAGCGTTTGACTAAATACCTGTTTTAATTCATTGATAAGTTGATGTTTGTTTTTCATGGTGTCTCCTTTTCCATAAAGACCAAAAGAAAAGCCTATTAGTCACATAGTGATGATTACTATGGGACGAATAAGCATGTTTTATCCGCGGTGCCACCCAAATTACCAATGTTGTTGGTCTCTTTTGACTCTAGCAAGTCTAGCATTTTTAACGGATGCACCCGCCTTAGCCTACGCACAACGTTTCAGTAAGGATCTTCAGAATGTTATTCATCTACTCCAATTGGTGTTAGTTTTCACTCTCCTAACTCACTGATACCTTGATAGTAGGTTACTTCTTTCCTTCATCGATTTTTTGAATTATATCCTTTTAGATTCCTGATGTCAATGGTGTTTTAAAGTGCATATACAAACGATGCATATACAAACGACTTTTATATTACTTTTTATTCAATTAGAAAGTGATTTCAATGTCGAGTATGTCCCACTATCAAAGAAAAAGAGCGATTAAACTCGCTCTTCATGTTCTATCTTTTGAATAATGGTATTAACATAATGTTCACATTTTTCTTGAGTTGAGGCTTCAACCATGACACGAACCAGATTTTCAGTTCCTGAAGCACGAACCAAGACTCGTCCATCTCCATGCAGCTCTTGTTCAACTTGAGAGACAAATTCTTTAAGATACTGCGCATTCATGGTTACATGTTTATCTTTAACACGTATGTTCTTTAATAATTGCGGGAAAGGCTGGCATAATGAGACAGCTGATGATAGAGTCTGCTTACTTTCAATCAGTAAATCCATCAGTTGTAAAGATGCAAGTACACCATCTCCACTTGGAAGTAAATCAGGAAGGATTAGATGACCTGACTGTTCACCACCTAAAGAGGCATGGGTTTCTCGCATTTTTGCAAACACGTATTTATCTCCCACTTGTGTCTGCACCACATGAATCCCAATCGATTCACAAGCTTTCATGAATCCTAGATTAGACATAATGGTAGCGATGATTAAGTTGTCATGAAGACGATTGTGTGCTTTAAGATGCTTCCCTAAGGCAAACATGATTTGATCACCATCCACAATAACACCACGTTCATCCACTGCGATAAGACGATCTCCATCTCCATCATAGGCAAATCCACAGAAGGCTCGGTGTTCAATCACTGCCTTTTGCAGTGACTGTGGATGGGTTGATCCACACTGCGTGTTGATGTTGATACCATCAGGTTGATTGTGAATGACCACAACCTCATATCCACACGCTTCGAAGGCTTTTTGAGCTGTTGTGGTGGTGCTACCGTTGGCACAATCTAGAACAACTTTTTTAGTTTCATTCTTTTGATTGACTGTGCTAACCAGGTAACTCACATAAGTATCCACACCGTGTTTAAAATCAATGTCTAAACCAATGCGTGCTGATGAAGTCATTGGTAGTTGAATTACCCCATCACACACATCCTCAATATACGTTTCTAAATCATCTGAAATCTTGATTCCTTGGTGATTGAAGATTTTAATTCCATTATCCATGTATGGATTATGCGATGCTGAAATCATAATCCCAAAATGAAAGTCATCTTGAGTTACATGATATGCAACACATGGTGTCGAAGTGACTCCACAATCATACACATCACATCCTCTGCTCATGCATCCTGCTTTAAGCGCATTGGCTAAAAGAGGTGATGACAAACGTGTGTCTTGACCTAAAACAATCTTTTTGGAATGGCTCATTGCCAATTCCCCACATGCTTCACCAATCTTAAATGCATGAATTGCACTCAATCCTTCATTGGCTACCCCACGGTATCCATCCGTCCCAAAATATCGTCCCATGTTTGCTCCTTATTCGACTATGTTGATTTCAATGGCTGGTTTTGAAGGAGATAACACAAAGTATCCTGCAAAACGAGAATTATTCACTTCCACAAAGACTGGTAAATCTGCGATACCTAATTGCGCATCAAACAAGTCAATGTAGACTCCAATATCTTCATTCACAAGCTGATCAACCAAATCAGGTGCTCCAAAGACAGTAACATCAATGTAGGCATCCTCAACGTTGGTTGGGCTAAATTTAAATCCTTGACGATTGTTTCTAAACGAAACTGGAATTTGAGTAAACTCACGACTAATTCCTTGAACAAGTTTAATTTCCACATTCACTTTTGAAATGGAAGATTGACGTACCCCTGAAGGAATGGCAATGCTGGTAACCAGAGTGGTGTCTTGAGTTAATGTGGTCGCATCAATCGGTAATGTTAAGCGATTAATACGCGATAAGACACTTTCTGGTGCATACAAAGTAACAGCTTGATGATCCATCACAATGGATGAGATGGCTAATCCATTCGGGATTAAGCCTACAGGATCAATCACCAGTGGTACTGACTTGTTTGGTGATGAGACATTGACACTCACACGAACGACCGATGGAATAATCTGTGCATCAACACGCTCACCCAACTGATTGTACGCAACAATAGGCACTTCCTTCACAAAACTAGCATCCACACCACTGACATCAATGAATGCCTTCACAAAGGCAATGGATTCTAAGGTGCGCTCTGAAGCTCTAACTAAGATTTCACTGACTTCAAGTTCAGGTGTTCCTAAGACATACCTTAAATCCATTTTATTGACATTCACAAAGTCATAGTCAAGTAAGAAACGTTGGGTTGTTTTTCGCTCAATGGTAATAATGGCGGTACTAGGATTAACCGAAACCGCAAGTCGAGGTGAAAAATTAGCTGGAATAAGACTGATATGATGAGTCCCTTCCGCAAGGCCTGTTAAGTCCGCAACAACTCTGAACTGGCCTTGTGTTTCTGTTAAAGCGATATCGGCAACATCTCCTACAATCAATGCTGTGACTGATTCTGGAAGTCCTGATATTTCATACACTTCTGTGTTCGCAACAATGTCCACAGGAACATTGTTGATCGTTTTCCCAGATCCTGAAACACTCGCTTCAAAGATGGTTGAATTTAAGTTAATTGAAGAATAAATAATAACAGCAAGTCCTAAAGCAACAATTTTAGCATAACGTTGATTAAACAAGAGACGATCAACTAATCCTGATAGCCAACGCACAACACGCATGATTGACATTTCAATGGACGCATAGGTTCTTACAACCTTACGAGATTGAGACGCAATCTGCTTAGCGATTTCTACTTTTTCATTGTTGGTAGGGCGTTCATTCTTTCGGCTCATCTTGTTGTCCTCCTCTCTTTGAATCGGATGAAACATCATGACTTTCAAGTTCAACTACCGTTGAAGACAGATCTTCAATTTTTAAGTCCATCTCTTTACTTGGAGATTGTCGACGATTGCGTCTCACTTTCACAGGTTGACTGACATTAAGATCATCACTTTCATTTTCATCTTGAAGTGTGATTTCTGGTTTTTCTTCTTTCAGTGCTTTTCGAAGTCCTTTAACACTGATCATTTCGATTTCTTTTTCTTCTTCACTGATCACTCGGCTTAAGAATTCTTTGAGCTTCTCTTTGCTCATTCCATACAAAACACCGTTCTCCGCAATGGATATTCTTCCTGTTTCTTCAGAAACAACGATGGTGATTGAATCAGTAATCTCTGAGATTCCTAAGGCTGCACGATGCCTTGCTCCAAAGCGAGTTGGTAAATCCATGTTAGTGGGTGGAAAGTAGGCTGAAGCACAGGCAATACGATCCCCTTGAATGATGATCGCACCATCGTGCAGTGGAGTGTTGGTTGAGAATAAGGAACGTAAAACATCTGAGGTCACCATTGAATTCATTGGTGAACCTGTACGAATGTAATCTTGTAAAGATGAGGCTTGTTCAATGGTAATGAGTGCTCCTACCTTTTCTTTACTTAAGGCAACAGCCGCATTCACCAGTTCATCCACCAAGCGTTCACGCTCACTTCCAGTCAGCGTTGAAATACGCGTAAAGACACTTGTCTTACCTAGTTTTTCTAATAGGTTTCTAATTTCAGGTTGAAAGATAATGATGATGGCTAAGAAACCGAAGTTCACAAATAAACCCGCTAACCATGCGGTGGTTTTTAATCCTAAACCAGTGGCAATTCCTCTAATTAAAAGAATGAGAATAACCCCTTTGAAAATTTGTACAGTCCTAGCATTATTTCGGACCAGTTTAATGGCGTAATAAACAATGATCCACATTAAACCAATATCAAAGACAACGCGTAACGCATCAATGATGTTTTGTATGGATGAGAGATTAAACATGACACATCCTCCTAATCTGTATCATTATATCATATCGACTTTAATTGAAACCTCAATTATTTAAAAGCATCCAACATCGCCTTCATTTATGGTAAACTGATACCATGATTTCAGAAACTATAACCTTCACACACGATGATAAAATCATCACTTTAATTCCTACGGCACACGTCTCTCAAGCCAGTGTTCAATTGGTTCATGACACCATGAATACCATGGATTTTGATGCAGTCTTCATTGAATTGGATTCAAAACGACTTCATGCTTTAAAGCATCCTCAGGATTTTTCTACTTTGGATTTAATGAGTGTGTTTAAACGTAAAGAAGTAGGATCACTTGTCATGCATTTGTTGTTAAGCACATTTCAGCGTAAGATTGCAGCTAACCTTGATGTTCCTTTAGGTGCTGAGATGAAAGCGGCTGTGGAAGAAGCAAGTCAACATCATTTACCTTTAATTCCTATGGATCGTGATGTCAGCATTACCATACAACGTGTCTTCCATTCATTGTCCCTGTGGCAAAAACTTTCCTTAGGCAGCGATGTCCTATTGTCGTTGTTTGCGAGTGACAAAATTGATGAAGCTTCAATTGAACACCTCAAACAACAAGACATTCTTGAAGATGCTCTTAAAGAACTCAGCAAGAAACTACCTAACATTAAAAGAACGCTCATTGATGAGCGTGATCATTACATGATGAACAAGATTCTTTCATCACCTTATAAGAATATAGTGGCGGTGATTGGAGCAGCCCATGCACCTGGCATGATTAAGGCTAAAGAGTCGCTTTTACCAATGAAAAACATTTCCAGTGCCCCAATCAAAAAGAAATCCATCTGGGGATGGTTTATCCCACTCTCCATCCTATTGCTTATTGGGTTCACCTTCACACTTAATGCACAAAGTGGAGTTGATTCTATCGTGTCATGGATTTTAATCAATGGTTCCATGTCTGCACTGGGAACCGCCCTTGTGTTAGGACATCCTTTAGCCATCCTTACTGCCTTTGTGGCTGCACCGATCAGTTCTCTTTCTCCTTTATTGGCAGCAGGCTGGTTTGCGGGATTAGCCCAACTCTTCGCAAGCAAACCTAAAGTCAGTGATTTAACTTCCATGAGTGATGATATCTTGTCCTTTAAGAAAGCCTTTAAGAATAAAGCTTTAAAAGTCTTATGGGTAACGGCTATGGCGAATATCTTTTCCTCAATAGCTACCTTCATTGCAGCAAGCTCGATAATAGAAACACTGTGGTCATTACTCTTTAAATAAAGCATCGCTGGTTGCGATGCTTTTTCATTCATATCAAGGCTGTAGATGGATCCAAGTTAGGTTTAACCATGGTTTGAAAGAGTTTAAACAAGATTGCGCCACTCAGTGCATTCGCAATGGCCGTTGGAATAACCACAATCACAAACAAAGTACTTAATGGAGCAGGAAGCCCCACAATCAATAAGGCACTGGTTAAGAACACCAATCCACTAAAGAGGGTAATGACACCACTGATTAGTCCTAACACAAGCATAGAGTGTTTACTTAGTGTCACTTTAATAAGGACTAACGTTAATAAAGCAGAAGCAATCTTATCAATGATGTTAGGAATTTGACCTCCTGGAAAGCCAGTCGTTAGTGCAGCTAATAGTCCCGCCGCTGCTCCAATGATGAGCGTATTTCTTAATCTTGGTTGCGAAAGAATCGCAATCACCATGGTTGCCAATAAGAAATCAGGTTTAACTCCTCCAAAGATGGGTGGGACTAAGCTGTGTAAGACAAGTCCAATGGCTAATAAAATGGCCGCTAATGCTAGATCTTTTGTTTTCATAATGGGTTTCCTTTCATATTATGAAATAAACAAAAAGCACCCATCGCCTAGGAGCAATGGGTGCGTTGCGGTGCCATCCTAATTATCGTTAAAACGATATCTTTATCGACTACTACCATAGTCGTGCTGTCTGATAACGCTTAGCTTGCGTCTTAGCTACTTGATTCGCCTTGCTCTCATGGACCCATTCACACTAGTCTTATCACTGATTTACACCATCCATCAGTTCTCTATGCATAAGAGATAGTCTTACTATTTTCCATTCAACGATTTGATTTGTTTGTATTATACCAACTCTTTTTTCACAAGGCAAGCATTACTGCTTCCAAAGATCAAAGGGATACACATGATTCTCTTTAAGTTGTTTCAATGCTTGTACAACTCTTTCACGATCTTCTTGATAAGTAATACCATACCACGCATCTTCTGAAGACAATACTTTAACTTTACATGCCTCAAGTTCTAAACACTGTGAAATCATGGTAGGTAAGACATGTTCAGATTTGAGAGGATCATTCAAGGCTTGTGTTGATAAAAAGGCATCAAACACGTCATAGGCTAGTGACATGATGCTTTCATCAAATCCCCAGAAATTCATGGAAACCAAAGCTTCATCATCAATTGGAAACCATGTGTCTTCTTTTAAGTATTCATGCCCAGAAGTAGAACGGCGAATGTCTTTGATTTCATCCACCTGGGTTAAATAACCCCCTTCTGACGTACACACTCCACGAGTCACCGTTCCATGTTCAGAGGTTGTGTTCTTTAAACGGTAGCCCATCATAGCATACTCATAGTGGT
>DAIDML010000169.1 GCA_027449005.1 Erysipelotrichaceae bacterium
CTGTAGATGGGTTTGTAATAGCAACATTTTCTAAGAAAGCATCTAATTGATTTCCAGTAACATTTGAAGTGGATCTAAAAGGAAGATAAGCAAAGTATTCATAATACTCCCCTATTGCTTCACCATTCATAACAGGTTGAGTTAATGCCAAATCAGAATAGAAACGAATTCCATCATAACTGTAATATCGACCATTCACTAGCCAATCTGGAGCAGGACCATAAACATACGTTCCGCGTGAATTACCTGAGAAAAAACTAAAATTCTCATGGAATATTTCACGTTGTCCAGCCGAATTTGTACTGACTCGATACTCATTTGCTCTTGGTCGAATGGTGTAGGGTTGTTCTTGATTCTTGTTGTTTAACTGGGTTTCAAGATACGTTTTACCACCTAAAGTAATGGTCCAATTGTTTTCAACGTAAATAATTGGAATAATATCAACAGCTGCAATGTTCATGTAACCAACAAAACCTGGTACTTCCACTTTTACTACACCACGTTGACTGAATGATGTGTCTCTTGAATAGGCATACTGGGTTGAATCATAACCTAACGAACCTTCAATGTTACCATTAATGTCCACATTAACTATGGTTTGGACTGGGTTGTATGAAACTGTTTCAATGTATCTTAAGTCATGATAAGCAGGCATATATGTACTATCAGAGGAAGAAGATAAGGATTGAGCTCTAAAAATATACCCTAGCAAACCATTACCATTACCTTCTCTTAATCGTGCAGGATAGGATGTGATGATAGCTCGAGTTGCAGAAACAATCTTTAAAGGACTAGGACTTGATTCATGAGTGATGACGAGATCTGGTGAAGTAGCCTTCATTTCATTCATAGCACTTTGTGCTGCAGCAAAAGTAGCATAACATCCTAATGCTTCAAATTGGTTATGACCAACAATATTAAGAAGACTGAAATCTGTTGCTGTACAAGCAACATTGGCATGTACAACAATCCCAGTCTGGAAATTAAAGATTAAGAAAATGATGAGGATAAGTTTCTTCATAGGGTAATTATATCAAATTCTACTCCAATGTGCGTTTAGAAAAGACAACCTTGATAAAGAATGATATAATTCTTTCATGAAAAATTCTACAATGATAACATATTCAATTAAAGAAGAAGTGGGAAACTCCATTACCCATGGTATCATGGCAGTGCTCATGCTGCTCTTTTTGCCTTTTGCTTCCATCAGAGCTTATTTACTTCAAGATGCTCGATTAGCTTTCGGGGTCAGCACATTCATCATTAGTCTGTTCTTAATGTTCTTGATGTCTACCTTGTATCATAGTATGGCTTTTGAAACAAAACACAAAACGGTCTTTAAAATCCTAGATCATATTTTTATTTATGTTGCGATAGCGGGAAGTTATACCCCAGTTGCTTTATCCATCATTGGAGGTACCTTAGGTTGGATCATCTTTGCGATACAATGGACGATGGTCATTATTGGAGTCTTATATAAATCATTGTCACGTAAATCAGTTCCCGCTTTATCACTGCTCATCTACATGGTTATGGGATGGTTGGTTGTGTTGATTTTTCCTTATTTATATCGTCAATCTAATTTACTTTTTCTAGTGCTTATGGCATTAGGGGGTGTTTTATATACCATTGGTGCCTACTTTTATGTACAAAAAACAAAACCATACACTCATGTTGTATGGCATGTCTTTGTTAATTTAGCTTCGATTGCACACTTTATCGCAATCGTCTTCTTTATTGTTTAAGTCTCTTAGCTCTAAAATCATAATCTGTCTTCACAATATCAGCTAGCGAATACTTAGGAGTCCATTGAAGTAATTCATTGGCTTTCTTAGAAACTGCGATTAACTTAGCTGGATCGCCTTCTCTGCGCTCACCCATTTGCACCTCCAACGGTGCAATTTTTTTAACCTCATCAACCACTTGTTTAACTGAATAACCATGGGATGATCCTAAGTTAAACACTTCATTGCTTTGATGTTTATGAGTGTATTCTAATCCTAAAACATGCGCATACGCTAGATCACTCACATGAATGTAATCACGAATGCAAGTTCCATCATCGGTTGGATAATCATCACCAAAGATAGTGACATGAGAGCGTTGTTTTAAAGCAGCCATAACCGTAATAGGCACAATATGGGTTAACGTGGATTTATCAAGTCCAAGTCGTAAACTTGGATGTGCACCTGCTACGTTAAAGTATCTAAAGATACATGTATTTAATCCATACGCTTTAGCACTGTCCTTAATGACCATTTCTGCTGCCAGTTTACTATTTCCATAAGGATTGATAGGAAGACACACATCATTCTCTTCACAAAAACCAGTTGGATGATCTCCATAAGCAGCTGCTGTGGATGAGAATATTAAGGTTTTGATGTTAGCTTTTCTCATGCTCTGAATCAAGCTAATGACACCAAAGACATTGTTGTAGTAATAATCAAGTGGCATGGAAACACTTTCATTGACAATCAGCTTAGCAGCGAAATGCATGACTGCATCTACGGGTGATTCATCATTCTCAATTTCAAAAACTCGATCCATTGCAGTTTGATCAGTGCAATCAGCTTCATAAAAGCGAGCTTCATCAAAAAGAAATTCTTGACTTCCTGTTGATAAATTATCAATTACAAAGACATCATGCCCTGCTTTCAATAATTCCAACACGGTATGAGAACCGATATAACCTGCTCCCCCACAAACACAAATTTTCATGATAGAATCCCCCTATTTTTTGTTAATGAAATAAATGAATACACTAGAACCAATCAACAAAACAACTTGAATCAAAGGTTGATTGAACTGCGGAATGATGGACCATGTTGATCCAATGATTAGACCTAAAATAACATGATAAATGAATTTGGAATGTTTTTTAAGTAATAATGACATGAGTTTTGAACCTAGAATTAACCCAACAACCATACCAATTAAAACAATGATGAGATGCGGGAAAACAAGTCCACGAATGATGTATGAGAAGATGGCTGTGTAATACCCAATCATCACCAGTAACATGGATCCACTCACACCTGGAATAATCATCGTAATGGTGGATAACGATGAAGCGATCAATAAACCAATGATTTTCCCAACACTCAATATTTCTACATTAATTTCACCAACTGTGCGATCTTGAAATACAATCATCAATGTAACTAAAACAGCAGTAATGATTAATCCAAGCAAGTTAACAATATTCTTTTCTTTAATGTGACTTAATTTCGCAATCAACGGAAAACTTCCAAGAATTATCCCAACAAAAACGGTGTAAGTCAGTTCTGAATAGTTTTCCAGTAAGAATCCCATGATCTGAGCAAAGCCCAAGATTCCTGTCACAATACCTAAAAACAAAATGACAAGAGGAATAAAGTAGTCTTTGAGATGTTTAAAATCTAAAGAAAGTACTTCGACCATCATCTCATAAACACCAAAAACAACAGCCATCGTTCCACCACTAACTCCAGGGATAACATTGGCTACACCAATAAAAAAGCCTGCTAAAAATGTTTTGATTGTTTTCATGAAAAGATTAATCTCCATATATCTTGAAAGGTTACTAAGACAAACAAGGCAAGCATTAAGAAGACACTGATACTCATCAAATTATGCTCAATTTTTTCAGGTAATGGTTTTTTAATGATCCATTCAATCCCCGTTAAGATGACACGACCACCATCAAGTATTGGTAGTGGTAATAAGTTAAACACAGCAATGTTAACTGAAAGAATAGCTATCAATGCAAATAAACTTCGTGCACCAGCTTGAGCTGATTGAGCAGTAATGTTAAAGATGCCTACAGGACCACTGACTTGATTAAGACCAATTCCTCTCACAAGTAGTCCTAACGACATCATCACTTGAGCGAAAGATGTAATGAAAGCATCCAATCCATAAATAGGTGTTTCATACCAAGCAACAGCCTTGAAGTTAGCAGGAGGAACAAACAATCCTAAAAAGTATCGCTGATTTGCTTCATCGTATTCAGGAGTGATTTCAATCTGTAACATTTGGTTGTTACGTTCAATGTTAAAGATCATTGTATCTGCAATGATTTGAGTGATGTTGATGACATCATAGAAATCAGTTGGAACATACAGTGATTGATCAGGTAAAACAATTGAAACTATGCGATCTTGTGTTAGTAATCCACTTAGTTCTGCGGGTGAATCTTCTACAATACGATCAACAACAGCATCAGGTGGAGTATTAATTCCACCAGAAGATAGAATTAAACCTGTAAAGATCACAAAAGCCAGGATGAAATTAAAAGCTATTCCAGCAAGCATCACTAAAATGCGTTTGAATGGATGTATTCCTTTAATGGTACGATCAAAAGGAATGGACTCATCAATTCCTTGATCAGTTTCTCCAGCCATCGCCACAAATCCACCTAAAGGAATGGCTCGGATAGAATATTGAGTCTCTTCTTTTTGCTTAGACCATACAACAGGACCAAACCCTAATGAAAATTCTTTGCAATACACATTGAATGCTTTCGCAACAATAAGATGTCCTAGTTCATGAACAAAGACAATTAATCCTAAAACAAAAATGAAATAAATGATGGACATGAATCCTCCTATCGAGTGACTAAACGATCATAGTCGCAAGTAATGTATAAAAGAACATAAAATTGAATAGTAAACTATCAATGCGATCCAGTACTCCCCCATGTTCAGGAAAGAGGTGACCAAAATCCTTAACTTTGAAATAACGCTTAAATGATGAGAATGCTAAATCTCCCAATTGAGAAATAAGAGGCATCAATACACTCGCAATCACCACTAACTCAAGTGGGAAGCGACCAGGAATAACATAAATGGCATAGGCAAATGATACTGCACTTGATACAATCCATCCTCCAAGTGCACCTTCAATGGTTTTATTAGGAGAGATGCGCGGTGCTAACTTATGTTTCCCAAAGAACATTCCTGTAAAATAAGCAGCAGTATCTGTCACATACGTAGAAACCGCCACATAAAGGATGGCTAATGATCCATAAGTATTAACCGTGTTAACTCCTTGAACTGATAGTGTGATAATCATCAACAAAGTAAATAAGATGGTTGCATCAACCACTTCAAACCACTCAAAATACACCGTCAACACAAATAAGAAGAGCAAAATGGAAACCATGCCCACTAAAAAGAAGCGAGTCGTTAACATTGGAAGTACAAGAATGGTAACGATCACAAAAAAGTCCATTTCGTTTGGCCATTTGTCTTTGAACAAATTGGTGACTTCTAATCCACCAATGATTGAGAAAATAAAGACTGCAATTTTAAACCACCATCCACCATAGTAGAGAATGGGCAAAAACACCCCAACAAGGATTAATCCTGTGATTATCTTCTGTTTCATTACAGACCTCCAAAACGACGATGACGTTTCTCATATTCATTGATTGTCTTCTCAAAATCATTCTCAGTAAATTCAGGCCAATGTAAAGGACAGAAGACAAGCTCACTGTAAGCTAATTGCCATAATAGAAAATTTGACAATCGCTTTTCTCCACTGGTACGTATGCACAAATCCACTGGTGGTAAATGAGATGTATATAGAAATGATTCTAACATTTCCTCATCGATTGGTAAATGAGGATGGTTTGTAATGAACGAGTTAACAGCCATCACTATCTCTTGTCTCGATCCATAGTTTAGAGCTAACACTAATTTTAATCCTTGATTATCTTTTGTTTTTTCAATGATATCTTCACAGATTTTGACTGTAGAGGTAGGTAATTTCTTCCAATCTCCAATAAATTCAATGTTTATATCATTATCAATCAATTCTTTTAAATATTGATTAAGAAAAACTCTTGGCAAGTCCATGATAAAAGACACTTCACTGTCAGGTCTTTTCCAATTTTCTGTGGAAAAGGCAAACAATGTTAAGACTTTAATCCCTAGATCTTTGGCACGTATCGCAATATTGCGTATGTTAATCGCACCATGATAGTGACCATGGGTACGCTCTCTACCTTGGGATTTTGCCCATCGGCCATTGCCATCCATGATAATCGCAACATGTTGTGGAAGACTCATAATGCTCCTTTTAAAAGAAACTCACTTTCGTGAGTTTATACTGTCATAATTTCTTTTGTTTTATCTGCTGCAATAGCGTCAATGTGTTTGATGGTCTCATCAGTCAGTTTCTGAACTTGATCAAGAGCTTTCTTTTCAACATCTTCACTTAGTTCATCATCTGCTTTAATGTGATCATTAATTTCACGGCGAACATTACGTGCAGCTACTTTTGCATCTTCAGCCAGTTTACTGACTTGCTTTGATAACTCTTTACGTGTTTCTTGAGTCAATGAAGGCACATTTACACGAATGACTAACCCATCATTTTGAGGAGTTAAGCCAATATTAGCATTAAAAATTGCTTTTTCTGTGTCTTTTAAAACACTGTTATCAAAAGGCTTAAATACCAATTGCTTCCCTTCCACAACATTAATTTGTCCAAGTTGAGCTAATGGAGTTGGCATACCATAATAATCAACATGCAATTCTGAAATGAGTGTTGGATTAGCACGTCCTGTTCTCACAGTTGATAAACTGTGTTGAAAGGCATCTACTGTTTTGTTCATTTTATCATGAGCTAAATCAATGTGTTTTTTCATTTTCTAATCTCCCTTTGTAATTCGCGTTCCAATGCTTTCTTGTGAAACAGCACGTAAGATGTTTCCATCAACATTCATGTTAAACACAATAACATCGATATCATTGTCCATGCACATGGATGTGGCTGTAGAGTCCATCACAGCTAACCCATTCTTGAGCACATCCATATAACTTATTATATCGTATTTAGTCGCATCTGCAACCACTTTAGGGTCTGCACTGTAAACACCATCAACGCCATTTTTCGCCATGAGAATCACATCTGCTTTGATCTCACTTGCTCTTAGTGCAGCCGTTGTATCGGTTGAGAAGTAAGGACTTCCAGTCCCTGCACCAAAGATCACAACTCGCCCTTTTTCAAGATGGCGAATAGCGCGACGAACAATGAACGGTTCTGCTACTTTGCTCATTTCAATTGCTGTTTGCACACGTGTTTCTACATGATGTTTTTCAAGAGCATTTTGAATCGCAATCGCATTAATCACCGTTGCTAACATACCCATATAGTCAGCTTGAATTCGATCAATCCCCATACTTTCAGCTACTTTACCACGTAAGAAATTTCCACCACCAACAACAATCGCAACCTGCACCCCTTGATTGACAACATCTTTAATCTGGCGAGCCAATGAAAAGAGAATATCTGGATCAAGCTGATGCTGTTTTGAGGACAGTGCTTCCCCACTTAACTTTAATAAAACGCGTTTATACATAAGTGCTCCTTCTGTTAAAAATGGACACAAAGTGTCCATTATTTTCCAAATGCTTGATTCATAACCTCTTCAACAAAATTATCTTCTTTCTTCTCAATACCTTCACCCACACCATAACGAATAAATGAAACAACAGTTGCATTTGCGTCCTTTAATACTTGAGCGATTTTTTTGTCTTGATCTTTGAAGAACAATTGATCAACTAAGCACATATCTTGAAGTGATTTTGATAAACGACCTTCAACAATTCCATTAAGAACATTTTCAGGTTTTGTTTTTAATACATCATCATTAAGCGCGATTTCACGTTGAATATCACGTTCTTTATTTACGACATCTTGAGGCATATGATCTCTTGAGATGTAGGTTGGTGACATAGAAGCCACTTGCATAGCCATGTCTTTAGCCACTTCTGAAGATCCACCGTTAAGAACAACAAGAGCTGAAGTACGTCCACCAACAGTGATTTTAGCATCTGTTTTATGCACATAACTTCCAAAGAAATCAGCATCAGCTTTAGTTACACGAACAAAACGACGTAAAGTGATTTTTTCACCAATCGTTGCGGTTGCATTGAATAATACTTCTTCTAATGTTGAGCCATTAACAGTAGTTTTTAAAGCTTCTTCAACAGTGGTTACCCCTGAAGTTAAAAGAGCTTTTGTGACAGTGTTCAATAATTCTAAGAATTGAGCATTGCTTGCAACGAAATCTGTTTCAGAGTTAAGTTCAACTAAAACGCCTTCATTACCATCTACTAAGATGTTGGTTAATCCTTCAGCAGCAATACGATCAGCTTTTTTAGCTGCTTTAGAAATTCCTTTTTCACGTAACCAGTCGATTGCAGCATCAATGTTACCTTCGGTAGCTTCTAATGCTTTTTTGCAATCCATCATTCCTGCGCCAGTACGTTCGCGTAGTTCTTTAACTAAACTTGCACTAATCATTGCTCTTTACCTCGCTTGTTGCTTTAACAGCTGATGTTGCTTCACTTGATGTAGAAGCAGGTGTTTCACTTCTTTCACGTGGTTTGTAATCACGACGTTCTTTGTTGTACCCACCATCACGGCTATAAGGTTTACGATTTTCTTGACGTTGACGACGCTCTTCCATACGAGCTTTACGACGACGTTCGTTTTCTTCGTTTTGACGTTCCACGTTAGCAACAACTTCTGCCATTGTAATGTCATTATCAGTATCATCTGTGTAAGCAGTAGTTAAAACCGCACCATCCACTGACTCAAGTAAAGCATCAGCCATGAGGGATACCATTAAACGAATTGAGCGAATCGCATCATCATTAGCTGGGATACCAAAGTCTAGTAGTTCTGGATCACAGTTAGTGTCCATGAACCCAAATACAGGAATGCCTAATTTCTTAGCTTCCATAACCGCAATGGTGTCCTCAGTTGGGTCTACAACGAAGATTGCTTGTGGAAGAACTTTCATAAGTTTGATTCCACCTAAGAATGTTTGAAGTCTTAAGACTTCTTTTTGAAGTTGAATTTGTTCTTTTTTAGTGTAAACATTGATGGATCCTGTTTCGATCATCTTTTCAATTTCAACCATACGTCCAATGGATTTTTGGATGGTTTTGAAGTTAGTGAGTAATCCACCTAACCAACGTTCGTTAATGAAGAATGAGTTAGAACGTAAAGCTTCTTCAACAACAATGGTTGATGCTTGTTTCTTCGTTCCAACAAACAACACTTTACCACCATTAGCTCCAATTTCTTTCATCTTATCATAAGCTTTATTAAGATGAGTAAGCGTTTGGTTCAAATCAAGGATATGGGTTCCAGCTCTTGAAGTGTGAATATAAGACTTCATCTTTGGATTCCAACGACGTGTCTGATGTCCAAAATGGGCTCCAGACTCTAATAATTTTCTCATCGATACAACTGACATAAATGTCCTACCTTTCCGTTGTCCCTCCATCGTTTCCAACATTAACAACTCCTAAGAGCACGGGTTAATGAATCCACGATGTGCGATTTAGGCACCGTGTGCCATCTAATAATCTAACATACTTTACCTAAAAAAACAACCTTTTACTTAACCTTGGGGAAATAATCATTGTACTGAGTTTTAAGATAATCCAAGCTAACATGTGTGTATATTTGTGTTGTGCTTAAATTTTCATGTCCAAGAAGTCTAGAAACCGTAAGCAAATCAGCT
>DAIDML010000170.1 GCA_027449005.1 Erysipelotrichaceae bacterium
GTGGTGCATTCTAAATTGGATTATCGTTGTCCAATTGATCAAGGGTATCAATGGTTTGCTTCATTGAAACTCTTGGGTGTTCCTACTAAAATGGTCATGTTTCATCATGAAAACCACGACTTAACTCGCAGTGGAAAACCAAAAGCACGACTAGAATCCTACAAAGAGATTTTGAATTGGTTTAATTCCTATCTTAAAGACAAGTAAAGAGATTGACTTGCTTTTATGTGAAATTCACAAGATGATTGACATTTGTTAAAAAATTCACTAATATAGATGCGAGGTGAATTATGACTTTATTGAAATCGTTAATCTTATTGCTGGTGAGTGGACTTCTCTTTGTTGGGTGTCAATCACAAGCATCAGTTGACTATACACTGCTTGTTCCTACAGGAGCACCAACAGCTTTAGTTGTGGATATGTTAGATAAAGAGAATACGTCCATTACAGTGGTGAATGGAGTTGATCCACTGATGAGTGAATTCTTAAATCCGGCTCAAAACATGGATTTTATCATTGCCCCAATCATCAATGTCAGTAAGCTACAAATGGAGAATAAAACATCCTATAAGTTAGTGGGTATCATGAGTTGGGGTAATCTGGTTATTTTAGGTCAACCCAACACAGATATAAACAGTGCAAAACTGGCTGTGTTTGCTCCAATGGGTGTTCCAGGTGTCATGACCAAACACTTACTTGAAAAAGAAGGACTGTCACCAGAGCTATCCACAGTACCAACCATGGCTGATGCGATGAGCTTATACTTAGGTGGACATGTGGATGCAGTCCTCATGGCCTATCCTTTAGCTCAAACGCTTATTGATCAACATGGAGCAACCATTCTGATGGATGTACAAGCCACCTATGAGAAACATTCTGGTTTAAGCAATTATCCTCAAGCAGGACTGTATGTCTCAGAATCGTTCTATCATGATCATAAAAAAGAAGTGACTTCAATGATGAATCAACTCATTGAAACCCATGATAAAAACAGATTAACACCAGAAAGACTCAATCAACTCAGTGATGAACACAAATCCAAACTCTTGATTGATACTATGGCACCGCTTGTTAAAAACTACACCGCTTTAGGCTTAGGACCTTGTTATTCATTGGAAAAACTAGAGGACATAAATCAATTTCTAGCCTTATTTGATTTAGAACTCAATGCCTCCATGGTGGTCAGATAAAATGAAACAAACCCTCTTGATTGTCTTAGGATGTCTCTTCCTTTATCAAGGGGTTTTATGGTGGACGCCTTATGCGTCGGTATTGCCTTCAATACCTCTTCTGATTCAAGATTATGCAGTGTTGTTGATGTCTTATACATGGGTACAAGCTTTAGGTGTTTCACTTTTACATTCCTTAATACTTCTGCTTTTTTTAGGCTTATGTTGTATGGGTTTAGTCATCATCGGATTATCCTTGCCTTGGGTTAAGACACTGGTTCATCAGATTTCAGAATGGATGGCTTCTACACCGACTATTGCAGTCTTACTCATTGGTTTAATTTTGTTTGGGTTATCTCAAAGTGTGAATATCATCGTTTCATTTATCGTGTGGCCATTGGTGTATGAACGCATTAATTATGCCTTAACTTCACTCACCGAGGATGAACTCGATGTCATGAAAATCTTTGCTCCTACCTTTATAGAGGAGTGGGTGAATGTGCGCTTAGCGAGAGTGGTGGATGAATTAGGATCCATGATGAATACCATCTTTCCCACCACTTTAAAGATTCTCATTATGGTTGAAGTACTTCACTCCCAAACCTCAGGGTATGGTCATTTGTATCAAATAGCCCGACAAAATTTCCAAATTGAACGCCTCCTTACCTTAACATTTCACTTAATTCTGATACTCAAAATCTTGAAAACGCTAACATGTTATTTCTTTCACAAAAGCACTTGAAGGTGCTTTTCTTTTGTGTTATATTTCTTGTGAATTAATTAACAAATTAGGAGAATGGTATGGGACTCTTTGATCATGAAGCACGACAGTTTAAATTTGATGTCTTAAGAGAAGTGGCATTAGCTTCTTTTCAAGGGGAAGTTTCACCTACGATGGATGATGATTTAGCCTATAAACTGATCCCTACATTGAAAGCAAATTTCCGCTGTTGTGTGTACAAAGAAAGAGAAATCATTCGTGCTCGTACTCGTATGGCTTTGGGACGGTTGCCTAACTCTCGCAAAGATGAAATCACCCATGAACGTCAGTTTGTGCATGTGATTGAATCAGCGTGTGATGGCTGTACCATCAAACGTATTCACATTACGGATAACTGTCGTAAATGCATGGCAAAATCATGTAAAGTCGCATGTAAGTTTGATGCGATTGAATTCAGTTCCAATCGTGCCCACATCATTCAAGATAAATGTAAAGAATGTGGGGCATGTGTCAAAGCGTG
>DAIDML010000171.1 GCA_027449005.1 Erysipelotrichaceae bacterium
TCGCTTCAATATTTCCTGGGTAATAGTTTGACGTTGTTGGTACCCCATTTCAAAGGCAATGAGGGTTTTCTTGAGTTTCATAGTTTGAAGTTGATCAAGAAAGAGACGATAAAGATCAAGACCATCGTGTCCCCCAAATAATGCTAGATGAGGTTCATAATCTTTAACACTGTTTTCCAAGGTTTCGTCTTGTTCAATGTAAGGAGGATTGCACACAATCACATCCCATGTTTCATCTTGAATTGGAGTCAACATGTCACCTTGTTTGAATGCTATTTCAAGACCTAATGTCGTTGCATTCTCTTGAGCCACTTTTAAAGCAGGCTCTGAAATATCTGTGCATGTTACAATACTCTCTGGCATTTCAGCTTTGAGTGTACACCCTATAATCCCACTGCCACAAGCCACATCAGCGATCTTTAGCTTAATGTGTTCAAACAGGGTTTCAATACGATCCATCACATGAACGACAAGTTCCTCAGTTTCTGGACGCGGAATTAGAACATCATGATTCACTTTAAATTTGCGACCATAAAACCATTCATATCCTAACACATGGGCCAATGGTTTATCTTTAAGTAAATCTTCAACACCCTCATTAAAGGTTTGAAGAAGATGCTCTGGTATTTCATCAAACATGCGTAGATATAAATCAATGGACTCCTCAGCACACAATTCCACAAGATAACGCTTAAAAACCAAGGCATCAAAGTCATCCCTGGCTTTTTGTGTCGCTTGTTTCAGAGCCTGATTAAAGGTTATCATCAAGAGGTTGTTCCAATTTCATGTGTTGTTCATAGGCCAGTAAGGCTTCAAAGACATCATCCAATTTACCTTCCATCACACGATCAAGTTGCACTAATGTAAATCCAATTCGATGATCAGTTAAACGGTTTTGTGGATAATTATACGTTCTAATCTTTTCTGAGCGACTTCCACGTCCAATCTTAGATTGACGTTCTTTACCTTTTTCTTCTTCAATTTTTTCCATATGCGCTTCATACACTCGAGCACGAACCATCTTTAACGCTTTATCTCGGTTATCGTGTTGAGAACGACCTTCTTGCATGTTTACCGAAATTCCCGTAGGAACGTGAGTCACACGCACTGCAGAGTCTGTCTTATTGACGGATTGTCCTCCCGCTCCTGATGAGCGATGAGTTTCAAAGATAAGATCGTTTTCATTGATTTCAAAATCTTCTGCTTCTACTTCAGCCATGGCTAAAACCGTTGCGGTTGAAGTATGAATTCTTCCTTGTGTTTCTGTTTTAGGAACACGTTGCACACGATGAGCACCAGATTCAAACTTTAAGAATCGATACACATCAGCACCTTTAATAATAAAGGAGATAAAGGTATATCCGCCAGATTCCGCTACTGAAGCATCCAACACTTCCACTTTCCACCCTTTAATCTCCGCATACTTGGCATACATACGATACAAATCACCCGCAAAGATGTTTCCTTCATCCCCACCGGCAGCTCCACGAATTTCCATGATGACGTTTTTGTCATCGTCTGGATCTTTAGGCAGCAACAAAACTTGAAGTTTAGCTTCAAGTTCTTCAAGTTGAGGTTGAAGTTCTTCAATCTCCATTTCAGCCATGGCTTTTAAATCAACGTCTTGTTCATTCAATAAGGTTTGAGCTTGATTGAAATGCTCAAGTGCTCCTTGGTATTGATTAAAGGTATCCACAACTTCTTGTAAGGTGGATTGTTCTTTAGCGTACTTTGCTAGTTTCTTAGGATCAGAGAGGGTGGCTGGGTCTTGTAGTAACGCATCCAAAGTATGATAGCGATCAACCACTTTCTGACAACGATTCATAAAAATATTCATACCTGATCTCCTAACGGGTTAAATTCATTAACCAACGGCCTTGTGATACTCTCATTAATCCTATCACGACACGAACAACTTGTTCAATTTGAACTAATAATAACACCACTGCAAGTGACTCTACTTTAACAACCAACACTAGAAATGCGGTTAAAGGTAGTCCAATACCCCAAACTAATCCAGCATCCAACCAAGTAAGAAACTTTGCATCTCCCCCTGCTCGAAGGGCTGAAAAGATAAGCACATTGAACACTCTTAAGGACAATCTTAATGATAATACTCTTAAGATAAGCACCGCTAATTGAGGTTGTCCAACTCCACGGCCATATAAACTGACTAACCATGGAGCCAGTATGAGTACCAGTAAACTTAAACTCACTGCCAGAAAGACACCTACACCATAAAAGTAGTGCATCGTGACTTTGGCTTCCTCCAGTTTTCCTTCTCCTAAAATCGCACCTAGGATGGCTGAAGAAGCCGCATTAACACCCATAATCGCAAAGAAGAAGAACATCGAAAGTTGGTTCGCCACATAGTAGCTTTCTAAACTTTCTGGTCCATACATTCCATAAAAACGAATGAACAAGGTCATCCCTACCCCAAAGAACAATTCATTGAACATGAGTGGTATTGCTCTTGAGGATATCTTTCTTACTAAAGGAGACTCCACAAACATGTTTTTCACTTCTAAACAAAAGAAGGGTTGATGAGTGAGTCTTGCGTAAATCACATGAAGGATAGCACTTAAGGTATGCGCAATAAGGGTTGCGATGGCAGCCCCTTGAATACCTAAGCGTGGAAAACCAAATAAACCAAAGATAAGTATCGCGTTTAAGACAACATTGGTAATCATCGCAATGATACCAATGCCTAATGATACCATTGTTTTTTGAATGGAGCGATATGCAAAACTGAACATCATGGTGATCACAAAAGGAATATAGGACCACTTCACCACATCAAGATACACAAGTGAGTTCTCGATCACCGTGACATCGTCAATGAAGAATCCCATGAGTTCCCTTGGAAAGAAAGTGGCTAATGTGAGCATGCCTAAAGCGATAAGCAAAGTAAACCCAATCCCCACAAAGAAAGACTTACGTTGATGAACCTCATCTTTAGACCCAAAGTATTGGGCAATAAAGATGCTTGCTCCTGAGGCAGCCCCAAAAGAGATGGTCATCATCAAGTTTTCAATTTGAGTGGCATTTCCTACAGCACTCACACCATTGATACTGGATACCATAATGGAATCCACAATCCCCATAATGGAATTGAGCATTTGTTGGATCATGATTGGTAAGCCTACGATAGCCATACGCTTATAAAACCTTGCAGGCGCAAGGTATTTTTTAAATGAAAGTAGTCTCATTTAAAGTGTAGGTTTGCCCTTCACAAGATGGCAGTGACGACAGCGAGCTTCATAGCTTTCTGAAGCGCCCACTAAAATAATAGGGTCATGATATGAGGCAGCTTCCCCATTAACTAAACGTTGGGTACGCGTTGCTGGTGCACCACAGGTGGTACATACCGCAGTCAGTTTCGTGACAAATTCAGCACTGGTGATTAAGATTGGCATGACATTAAAAGGTTCACCTCTGAAGTCCATGTCCAGTCCTGCGACCATGACACGTTTGCCATCATTGGCAAGCTGATCACAGACTGCCACAATGTCTTTATCAAAGAATTGCACCTCATCAATCGCGACCACATCCACATGCTCATCGATCTGATTAAGGATATCTCGAGCTTTCGCCACCACAATGGAATCCACACTGCTTCCCGCATGAGAAACGACTTTTGTATTAGAATAGCGATTATCAATCGCTGGTTTAAACACTTTTATGTTCTTTTTAGCATAGCTTAAGACATTGATTCTTCGAATCAATTCTTCAGTCTTTCCCGCAAACATGCATCCTGAGATGACTTCTAACCAACCTGCTTTATATTGATGATACATCATAGCTTAACCCCTCTAAACTTCTCTTTCATTATACACAAAAAATAAGCGTGTTACCCTTATTTGTTGCCGTATTTTTTGTTGAAGCGTTCTACACGTCCAGCTGCTTGCGCGAAGCGTTGTTTACCAGTATAAAATGGATGACAGTTTGAGCAAGTATCAACACGAATTTGCTTCGCTGTTGATAATGATTCAAATTCTGCGCCACATGATTGGCATACCACGTTAATCTTGTTTAGCACAGGATGAATTCCGTTTTTCATGTGTTCTCCTTCCGCCTTGATAATTTATAGATTATCAAAGTAAGTTTTGCTTGACTATAATATCATCTTTATGAGTCAGATTCAAGTATCCACATCATAATAGTAGGGATTATTAAACTGATTATTCTAGATCAACGCGTGTGATCTTAGCCCCTAACGCAATGAGCTTTTGATCAAGTTCATCGTACCCTCGATCAATGTGATACACATCATGAATGGTGGTTGTTCCTTGAGCGATCAATCCCGCCACCACAAGTGATGCCCCACAACGTAAATCTGTCGCAGTAACATGATCACCAAAGAGAGGTGTTGCACCTTTAATGGTAGAAGTTGCTGGAGATAAGGTAATGTTTGCTCCTAAGCGTTGCAGTTCTAAGCAGTGTTTAAAGCGTTCTGTGTAGATGGTTTCATTGACAATGGATTCACCATGGGCTTGAGTAAGTAAGGTGGTGAGTGGTTGTTGAAGATCCGTTGCAAACCCAGGATAAGGAAGTGTTTTCACATCCACTGGTTTGAGATTTTGACCTTTTTTAATGATCACATGATCTTTCTCGACTTCAACTCTGACACCCATGTCTTTAAGTTTTGATATTAAACTTTCAACGTGTTGTGGGATCACATTGTCAATCATCATTTCTTCCGCTGCAGCAGCCGCAATGATCATGTAGGTTCCTGCTTCAATG
>DAIDML010000172.1 GCA_027449005.1 Erysipelotrichaceae bacterium
ACATTGATACCAACCATTGGCTCACCTAAATCTTCACTGACTTCTGCTAGCACTTTTGGATCATTAAAATGGGTTACAGCTTTCACAATCGCAACTGCACGTTTACGTGGATCTCCAGATTTGAAGATACCTGATCCAACAAACACACCATCACACCCTAATTGCATCATCATGGCCGCATCAGCAGGGGTTGCGACACCACCAGCTGCAAAGTTAACCACAGGTAATTTCCCATGTTCATGCACATACTCCACTAGTTGGAGTGGAGCTTGAAGTTCTTTCGCCGCATTGTAAAGTTCAGCTTTTTCAAGTCCTTGAATACGACGAATTTCTGAATTCATCATTCTCATGTGTCTCACTGCTTCAATGACATCCCCAGTACCTGGCTCACCTTTAGTGCGAATCATGGATGCACCTTCAGAAATTCGACGAAGGGCTTCACCTAAATTCTTAGCTCCACACACAAATGGTACCTTGAAAACAGTTTTATCAATATGCAGGGTTGGATCAGCTGGAGTGAGTACTTCAGACTCATCAATGTAGTCCACTTCAAGTGCTTCTAAAATTTGGGCCTCCACGAAATGACCGATTCTTACTTTAGCCATGACTGGAATGGACACTGCCGCTTGAATCTCTTTGATCATCCTAGGATCAGAAGCACGTGCAACGCCCCCATCTTTGCGAATATCTGCTGGAACACGCTCCAAAGCCATCACAGCACATGCGCCTGCTTCTTGAGCAATTAAAGCCTCAGCTGCTGATGTGACATCCATAATGACACCACCTTTTAACATTTGGGCTAAGTTTTTATTGAGTTCATATTGCTTGTTCATACATTACCTCTTTTTTCGTTCTTATTATATCAAAAAAGCAACCAACATAAAGTAAAACACAAAAAAAGTGGAATTTCCACTTTATTCTTCATTAGGATCTTTAATCAAATACGATTCATCTCGAATGGTAATCACAAAGTATTTGACTTCGACTCCATTCTCTTCGATCAAAACGTAACCCTTCACTTCAATTTCATCACTGGAGCGGACAGCTGGTGCATTTTCAGAGTACATATTATAGCTATCAGCTGGCAAGTGTTTTGTGTCCATACCTGTGATTTGTGGTTGAGGTTGAGTTTGGGTTTGAAGACCAAAAGAGAGCGCAAGCACTAAAATAAGTGGCGAAGCATACATGGTTAAGAGTTGGCGTTGCTTCTTTGGATTGGATGGGATGATGTCTTGGTAACGCCATTGGTAATACAGGGATAACCCTAATCTTATAGCGATGATGAAGGCTATGAACCATAGCGCATAAATAAGATATGTCATGATGGTTCCCTCTCTTTCATGTATGACTTGAATGTTTTTAGATATGATCGATTCACATCGACAAATTCACCGTTGGATAAATGCAATCGAAGTTTAGCATTAAAGCTGGATGAGACAGCTTCAATGTGACGAGTATTCACAATCATGGACTTACTGACTCTCACAAATCCATAATCACTGAGTTGTTCTTCCAACTCAAAGAGTTTTAAATCAAAGCGAACTTCTTTGCCTTTGATGGTGGCTAAGACCAGATTGCCAAAGGACTCAATCACATGCACATCATCACTGAACAATCTTACATTTCCCAGTGAGGTTTTGCCTTGGAGTAATAAACCTTTTTCTTCATTTGCCTTAAAAATTCTAGCCGCCTCACTTTCAGATAAATCATGCAGTGAAAATGTGTCTGATGACTCATTAACCACCAAGTGATGTGAAGCTATCGTGGTCAGAACTTTAAATTGATTCAATAACCGTTGTTTAAATGACGTGTTTTGACTCATACATCCTTGGTGATCACACCATACCATACCTTTCTATAGTTCAATGAAAATTATGCTAAGTTACATGCTTTTATGGATGAATTACTCAAAAACTTCATGAAGGAACTGGTTTAAGTATCCACGATCTTCCATCACCGGATACATTTTTCGTCCCTCCACTTGAATGTGAGTTATACAAATATTAGTGGAATGTGTACACACATGCAACCCATTTTGATCGATTTGTGTGATTGTACCAGGTTTCTGATTCGATGACGTAAGTGTTGTCATAGATCCATAAAACTTGACTCGCTTTCCTTGTAAGAGTGCATACCCCACTGGCCAACCAATCAATCCTCGTATGTGGTTATGAACCTCCTCACACGATTGATTAAACTGAATGTGTTCATCTTCTGATGAAATATTGTAACCAAAGGTTACTAAGGATTCATCTTGTTTAACTCCTTGAAGTCTTCCTTCAAGAATATCCATCAAATGAAGATCACAGCATGTCTTTGCACATGCAATGAGTTTGTCATGAACCACAGAAGTGGTGTCATTGTCTTCAATGTTTACTTTACACTGGGCAAACACTTCTCCAGCATCCATTGCTTTAATCATGCGCATTAAACTGACACCTGTTTCTTTTTCACCTTTGATGACAGCCCAATGAATCGGTGCACCCCCACGGTATTTTGGAAGTAAAGAAGCATGGATGTTCAGTGTCTCTTTCTTAGCACAAGTGAGAATTGATGAAGGTAGAAACTGTCCATACGCACATGTAATGATCACATCAATGTTTAAGTCTTTAAGTTGCTTCTCAATCTCTTTAATCTTAAAGGGTTGAAAAAGGGTTAACTCATGTTTTAATGCAACTTCTTTTACCGGTGTTGGTGTTAAGACTTGCTTTCTTCCTACCTTCTTATCCATTTGAGAAACCACCCCAACCAGTTCAATTGGAAATGTTAAAAGGTGTTCTAGTATCTGTGCTGCAAAGATGGGTGTACCCATAAAAACGACTCTTTTTTTGTTCATAATTAACCTCGCTTCTATTCTATCAAAAAACACTTAAGTACGCACATCACCTTATGATTGCAATTTGAAGTTGGTGTTGCTATAATAAAAAAGCAATTAAGGAGGATCGTATGCCAAATATCAAATCTCAGAAGAAACGCGCACTCACTAACGTGAAAAAAGCAGCGGCCATCACTTCTGAAAAATCAGCATTAAAAACTGCGATGAAATCAGTGATTAAACTTATCTCAGCACAAGATAAAGAAGGTGCATTAGTAGCACTGAACACATTGAATTCAAAACTTGATAAAGCAGTAAGCAGTGGAATCTACCACAAAAACTATGCTGCTCGTC
>DAIDML010000173.1 GCA_027449005.1 Erysipelotrichaceae bacterium
AACGAAGCATTCCACTTGAACCATTTTTTGATCCACACTGGATTGAAATGAAGGTTCTCAAAGAAAACAATGATAGGCATTAACCTTTGATTGAGCAAGCGTAGTGGTAAATCTTTCAGTTTTGATGCATTCACTTTAGAATACACAAACACATCAATGAAGACTCCATCACTGTCTTTGCATTGATTTGAAAGAAGTTCATTGACTTCCTCGATGCGAGTTCCTTTAAGGCGAATTTTCATGCCTGGAATTAAGACATTATAGCATTTTCTTGTCTCAAAACAGTGAATCACATACTTCTCTTTAAGTTCTTCTTCAAGGATTGGAATTGCTCTTAAGAAGTCATCCATCATCATCGCAATGTCAATGTCATCATCCCAAGGGATAAAACCTTGGTGACGATAAGCCCCCAAAGCACTTCCTCCATTAAGGAAATAAGGTAAATCATGTTTACGAAGGACCGCATCCACATCTTTCATCATGGCTAATAACACTTGATGCAAATCATGTAAGGTTATGCGTGTACCATCTTGTTTTTCTTTAAGTATAATGTCATGTGAGTTCATAGTTTTGATTATAGAGCATCCCTTTCATTGTTTCAAGAAAGAAAGGCAAGCCATTGACTTGCCTTAGTAATCTAGATTCTTAGGAGTACGTGCAAATGGCACGACATCTCTAATGTTTTGCATCCCTGTAATGTACATCAAGAAGCGTTCAAACCCAAGACCAAATCCTGCGTGTTTAACACCACCATAACGACGTAAGTCAAGATACCATTCTAAACCTGATTTCTCAATATGGAATCTCTCCATGGCGGATTCAAGATAATCAAGTCGCTCTTCACGCTGTGATCCACCGACCAACTCTCCCACTCCAGGAACAAGCAGGTCACAAGCAGCCACAGTCTTTTGATCATCATTCAATCGCATGTAGAAGGCTTTAATTTCTTTAGGATAGTTGGTTAAGAAGACTGGACCTTGAACCACTACTTCACAGATGTAACGTTCATGTTCAGCTTGTAAATCCATCCCCCATGAAACTGGATAATCAAACTTCACATCTGCTTTGAGTAAATGTTCAATCGCTTCAGTGTAGGTCATTCTCACGAATTCACTCTCAAGTAAGCGATGCAAACGATCTAAGACAGTTTTGTCAATCATGTCATTGAAGAACTTCATTTCATGTTGGGCATTCACTAAGATGTAATTGACGCAATACGTCACCATGTCTTCAATGAGGTTCATGTTGTCATCCAAGTCCGCAAATGCGATTTCAGGTTCAATCATCCAAAACTCACTCGCATGACGGGTGGTGTTAGAGTTTTCAGCTCTAAAAGTAGGACCAAAAGTGTACACATCTCTGAAGGCTAACGCAAACGCTTCCGCATGCAATTGACCTGAGACAGTTAGTGAGGCATCTTTACCAAAGAAGTGATCATTCTTCTTTGCAAAGCTATCGCTTTCGACTCTAAAGACTTCTCCTGCACCTTCCGCATCATTTCCAGTAATGATAGGCGTATGCACATAAATGAATCCTTGGTTTTGAAAGAATTCGTGAATGGCCATAGAAAGTAAAGAACGCACTCTAAAGACCGCAGAAAAAGTATTGGATCTGACACGTAAATGAGCGATTTCACGCAAGTATTCAAAAGAATGACGTTTCTTTTGCAAAGGATACGTTGAATCACAAGCCCCTTCAAGTTGAATGGATTGACACACAATCTCAAAAGGTTGTTTATTTTCTGGTGTTATCTTAAGTAGTCCTACCACTGAAATCGCTGTTCCGGTGTTGTAAGACTGAACGGTTGCGTAGTCTGTTAACGAGAATTCATAAACACACTGTACATTTCTAAACGATGTTCCATCATTCAGTTCAATGAATCCGATGTGATTATTCGATCGATTCGTTCTCACCCATCCTTGAAGGTGGATTAGTTCTATCCCATCCAATTCAAGTGGATTATCCGCACTGATCACATCAAAGCATTCTTGTACAGTCATAAACGTTGGCATATTCTGCTCCTTTAAATATTGTTGACTTGAAAAACAAGTTCCTGTATGGATGATATCACATCCACATACTTAATGAAAACATCCTTTGGAACTCGGATATGATCATGAGTAAAACTAATGATTCCCACAATGCCATTTTCAATCAGTTTATCCACTGTTTCTTGGGCATCATGTGAAACGGTAAGAATCGCAATACGACATCCCACAGGGATATTCTTACTAAGTTGGCTTAATGGATAGACTGGAATATCATTGATAACCCCAATCTTACTTTCATCGATATCAAAGGCACATGCCACTTCACCGACGACATTATTCCAACGATTATAGTTCATTAAAGCACGACCCAGGTTACCTGCACCAACAATGATGATTTTCTCGTTGTAGGTACCTCCTAAGTGGCCTTCAAAGGTTTCAATGAGTGTTTCGATGTCATAACCATAACCTTGTTTGCCCAATGTTCCAATGAAGGAAAAATCACGACGAATGGTGGTCGGTTCCACATCGATAAAACTGCCTAATTGATTAGACATAATCCGATCAATGCCTAAACTTTGTAATTTCTTGAGCGCTTTTAAATATAACGGATAACGCTGCATGGTTGCTTTTGGTACTTTTCTCTTATTCATAGTATCACCCTCTTGTGATATTGTATCACAAAGGTTTTCATATGTGAATAATTTAGCAACTTTAGTGAAAAGAAATGAATAATTCACACAAAGAAACCAAGATTTACACTGTGATTTCGCTTCTTAAACGCAGTCCTGGGTTCACTTTAACACTTAAATCAGCGAATAAACCTGCTTGATAATAATGGTACGCGGCAGCTCCAATCATCGCTGCATTGTCGGTGCAGTATTGAAGAGGTGGAATGCTTAATTGTATCTTTGGATATTGCTTCAATAAGGCTTCGCATTGTTGTCTAAGAAAGGTGTTAGCACTCACTCCTCCCGCTACAATGACGTGGGTGGGTTGATAGGTTTGGATGGCTTGGTCTAATCGTGATATCAATTGGGATATGGCCACACTTTGAAAGGACGCACACATGTTTTCCACATGGATGGTTTCATTCTTCTGTGTCGCATTATGGATTAAGTTATTGAAATGACTCTTGATACCACTGTATGAGAAACTGGATGAGTCTAGTTTTAAATGTGGGAGTGGATAAGTGACTTCCCCACTTTGCGAGAGTTTATCAATGTTAGGTCCTGCTGGATAATCTAAATGAAGTAATCGTCCCACTTTATCAAATGCTTCTCCAATCGCATCATCTTGTGTTTGAGCTACGATGGTAAAATCGAGGGGTCCTTGCATCATGACCAGCTCAGTATGCCCACCAGAGACAACTAACGCAAGGCATGGATAACTTAAAGATGACACAAAGGCATTCGCATGAATATGTCCAGCCAAGTGGTTGACTGCTATGAGAGGTTTGTTTAAGGCATATGCGAGTGTTTTTGCGGCTAATGCACCGATATGAAGTGATCCTACCAAACCAGGTCCTACGGTAAAGGCAATGGCTGATACCTCACCCCATGAAAGTTTGGATTGGTGAAGGGCTTCCTCAATGACTAGGGATATCACTTGAATATGCAATCGACTGGCTAACTCAGGCATGACCCCCTTATACATTTGATGATCTTTGATTTGTGATTGGGTTACTTGACTCAGTAGTTCATTTCCATTGCGCACAAAAGCCACTGAGGTTTCATCACAGCTGGTTTCGATAGCACATAGGATCACATCATGGTTCATCGTATCTCATCTCCAATCCATCTTCATTTGGATGTTCATAATAATCATGGCGTATTCGAGTTTGTTTAAACCCACATTGGGTGTAAAGGCGAATAGCTGCTTTGTTGGATGCTCGTACCTCACAAAAAATGGTTTTAATGTTTCTGTCTTTTAGATAGGCTATCCATTGTTTTAAACATTGAAAGCCATAACCTTGTCCTTGATGATTGACATCAATCCCAATGTTGAGCAGTTCTACACTATCATCGATGAGTAAACCACTGATAAAACCAATCACCTCATCTTCGATAACAAAGGCAAACGTTTCACAACCCTGAGTGTGCACAAAAGAAGTAAGATGAAGTTGATGATGAAGTTCATCAATGCGATTGAGGTGTTGAGGAGTTAATGCTTGGATCATAACGCTTTGATGTAAAGAGGTTCTAATGCGTGCACATCATTGCATCTTTCACTATGATGAACGATGTTTTCGCACATCTTTGATAAAGAAACCTCCATTGCTTTCATATCAATAAGTTGAGCATCTTGAAAATAAGGTTCAATTAAACGTTCTTTCACCTCATCCAAGGTTAATATGCCTTGAAAGTGCCATATTGAATCTGACTTAATCCCCACGTATGCTCGAGATGATCTCGCATCAAGTAGGACAGTACCCGATTCTAATGGAAGAAAGAAATCAAAAGAATTAAACGTGGACACTTCAATTGAACTGACTAAAGCCAATGTTTTGACCACAGTCAAACCAATTCTCACTCCCGTGTATGATCCAGGCCCTAATCCGACATACACTTGATGGATGTCCATTGGTGTTAGTTGATGGTTTTCAAGCAGTTGTTTTAGACGTGGAAGAATCATTTCAGACTGAGTTTTAAACGCTTCCTCATGATATCCATCCAAGAACAGGTTGTTTTTAAGTAATCCTAAACTAAGGTGCTTATGAGAGGTATTAATCACTAATTGCCACATAGGACCTCCATTGTTCCATGATAGGATGGTGTGATTCCAACGTGATTTCACGTGCTGTCTCATCAATGTAGTTGAGTTTTATCACCATGTCTGCACTGATATCTTCATTAAGATACTGAGGCCATTCAATGATCATCACTGTATTAGAATCGAGTTCATCACTGATGCCTATGCTTTCTTCTATACCTTCTAATCGATACGCATCCACATGAACAAGCCTAGGTTTTCCTTCATAAATCTTCATGAGGACAAAGGTAGGACTATTAACGTGTTCTTGTATCCCTAATCCTAAGGCAATGGATTGAGTAAGTAGTGTCTTACCCGTCCCTAAATCTCCTTGAAGAAATAACACAAAAGGAGGTTTGATTAACCTTCCTAGTTGTTGGCCTAATGCTTGTGTTTCTTCACTTGAATGTGTTCTTATTTTCATAGTTCTATTGTACCATAACTGTTTAATGATAAAAAAAACACCTCCTGGTTAGGAGGCGTTAGTTACCCGGCAACGTTCTATCTTCACATGGGCAAGCCATGCTATTGTTGACGCTGAAGTGCTTAACTTCTGTGTTCGGGATGGGAACAGGTGGGACCACTTCGCCATCATCACCGGATGAGAGCGTTCGCTCAAAACTAAATAACAGAAGGGGAAGACATTGTATTCTTTCTTGCGTAGGGTTTTGTGATTAAAACCTCGACCTATTAGTATCAGTCAACTGCACATGTCGCCATGCTTCCATCTCTGACCTATCAACCTGATCGTCTTTCAGGGGTCTTACTACTTACGTATGGGAAATCTCATCTTGGAGTCAGTTTCGCACTTAGATGCTTTCAGCGCTTATCTGATCCATACTTAGCTACCCAGCTATGCTTCTGGCGAAACAACTGGTGCACCAGAGGTATGTCCAACCCGGTCCTCTCGTACTAAGGTCAGCGCTCCTCAAATTTCCTACGCCCACAACAGATAGGGACCGAACTGTCTCACGACGTTCTGAACCCAGCTCGCGTACCGCTTTAATGGGCGGACAGCCCAACCCTTGGAACCGAATTCAGCTCCAGGATGCGATGAGCCGACATCGAGGTGCCAAACCTCGCCGTCGATGTGAACTCTTGGGCGAGATTAGCCTGTTATCCCCAGGGTAGCTTTTATCCGTTAAGCGACGGCCCGTACCAAAACCGACACAGGTGGTCAAGGAGAGAATCCTGAGGTGAGCGAGAGAACTGTTGCCAAGGAACTCGGCAAAATGACTCCGTAAGTTAGCGAGAAGGAGTGCTCTTTAAAAGAGAGCCGCAGTGAAGAGGCCCAAGCGACTGTTTAACTAAAACATAGCTCTCTGCGAAGTCGCAAGACGAAGTATAGGGGGTGACGCCTGCCCGGTGCTGGAAGGTTAAGAGGATGGGTTAGCCGCAAGGCGAAGCTTTGAATTGAAGCCCCAGTGAACGGCGGCCGTAACTATAACGGTCCTAAGGTAGCGAAATTCCTTGTCGGGTAAGTTCCGACCCGCACGAAAGGCGTAACGATTTGGGCGCTGTCTCGGCAGCAGACTCGGTGAAATCTTAGTACCTGTGAAGATGCAGGTTACCCGCAACTAGACGGGAAGACCCCATGGAGCTTTACTGTAGCTTGATATTGAATTTTGAGCCAGCATGTACAGGATAGGTGGGAGACGAAGAGTTGGGCACGCCAGTGTCCAAGGAGTCACCCTTGGGATACCACCCTTGCTTGTTTGGAATTCTAACTGACACCCGTAATCCGGGTGCAGGACCGTGTCAGGTGGGCAGTTTGACTGGGGCGGTCGCCTCCTAAAGAGTAACGGAGGCGCTCGAAGGTTGGCTCAGGCTGTTTGGAAATCAGCCGCAGAGTGTAAACGCATAAGCCAGCTTGACTGCGAGACATACACGTCGAGCAGGTACGAAAGTAGGAGTTAGTGATCCGGCGGTCGCTTATGGAAGTGCCGTCGCTCAACGGATAAAAGGTACGCCGGGGATAACAGGCTGATCCTGCCCAAGAGTTCACATCGACGGCAGGGTTTGGCACCTCGATGTCGGCTCATCGCATCCTGGGGCTGAAGCAGGTCCCAAGGGTATGGCTGTTCGCCATTTAAAGCGGTACGCGAGCTGGGTATGACCCTCCCTCTAGCCCCACCACTAAGAGAGATAAGGACACCGATGTGTGCTTATCTCTCTTTGCTTTTGGAAAGCTTGAGAAACTTAGTATTGTTAAGAGTCTAGGCAATGTTGTTTGTGTAAATTACA
>DAIDML010000174.1 GCA_027449005.1 Erysipelotrichaceae bacterium
AACAGGTGCTGGAGAAGGTAGTGGTTACACGGATCAAGAATATGTGGATGCGGGAGCAACCATTCTGGAAACTGCTAAGCAAGTGTGGTCAAGTGTTGATATGATGGTTAAAGTCAAAGAGCCCCTTGAGAGTGAATACGAACTCATGAAAGAAGGTTTAATTCTTTATACCTATCTTCACTTGGCAGCCAATGAAGCTTTAACAAAAGCACTCATTCAAAACAAAGTCACTTCCATTGCCTATGAAACCATCACCGATGATTTTGGTGGATTACCACTACTTAAACCAATGTCTGAAGTGGCAGGACGCTTAAGTGTGCAAGAAGGAGCAAAATACTTAGAAAAACCATTTGGTGGTCGTGGTGTTTTATTATCAGGTGTTCCTGGTGTTCCTAAAGCCAAAGTGGTCATCATTGGGGGTGGGGTTGTTGGAACCAACGCGGCTAAGATTGCGGTAGGCATGGGAGCAGAAGTGAGCATCTTAGATCGCTCCATTCGTCGTTTAGAACAACTTGATACCATCTTTGGTAACACCATTCAAACGTTGTATTCCACTCCAGCCATATTAGCATCTCAACTTGAAACCGCCGATCTAGTCATTGGTGCAGTGCTTATTCCTGGCGCGAGTGCACCAAAACTGGTGAAGAAAGACATGCTTAAAAACATGCGTCCTGGCAGTGTGATTGTGGATGTGGCCATTGATCAAGGCGGATGCATTGAAACCTCTAAGATTACCTATCATGATAATCCAACCTTCATTGTGGATGGTGTGGTTCACTACTGTGTGGCCAACATGCCTGGGGCAACACCTCGCACAAGCACCCAAGCACTCACCAATGCTACCTTGGATTATGGTTTAAAGATTGCTTCGGGTGATTTAGAAACCTTGATTAGAGAAGATAAACATTTAGCCAATGGATTTAACACCTATCATGGTCATTGTGTGATTCATGAGGTAGCAAGTGCAACCGGTGTGGCCTACACGCCACTCATGTCACTGTTAAGCCCTCGTTAAGTGTGATATGATACATTAGATTAAGAAGAAAGTGTGAATGTATGCCAAATGTTTTAACTCATGGACTCATGGCTCAACGTGTGTTTGAAACCATGTGTGAGGGGGAAGTGGTGAGTGCCATCAAAGCGCATCCACAAGTGTATAAATTTGCCTCCAATGGGCCTGACTTTTTGTTTTACTATAATGCATGGCCTTGGATGAACCAAGATGAAGCGAAGCGAGTCAGTGAGTATGGTGAGCAAATGCATCGTGGAGGTGTCAATCAGTTTATGGACACCATGGTAGGGATTGCACTCAAGCAAACCCAACTTTCAGCACGAAAAATAATGATTGCATTTGTGGCAGGATACATCTGTCATTGGGCACTGGACAGTGTGGCTCATCCTTTTATCTTTTATCGTTCTGGTTCGATGGCAGGAAATCTTAAGTATTATCATTTCCGTTATGAATCTGCTCTTGATGTGAAGATGGTGAGGGATGTGTTTAAACTAAAGTTAAAAGACTTTCCAACCCGCTCGTTTTTAAACATGACGAAGAATCAAGAAGAGGTTGTCGCTTTCTTAGTGAGTGAAGCTCATAAAACGACTTATCAATCCGACATCACTCAAGAAGATTGCTTACTCTCCATGAAACATGGGAAAGAAATCTTAGTTCCACTTTTTGATCCTACTGGACTGGTTTATCCACTGATTCGTCGTGCTGAGAAAATGATGGCGAATGATGTGTGGAAATTTTCATCCCACATGGTTTCTAAAAACATCAATTCAAAGTATGATGAACTGAATTTAAAGCGAGATCTTTGGAAGAATCCAGCTGAACCAACACTCACTTCAAATGCAACGTTCTTAGATTTGTTTGAAGAATCCATTGATCGTGGATATGATACCCTAGAACATTTAGAAAAAATGATTCAAGGAGAAGTGACTTCACTTGCCTCATTGGTTCAAGATCGCAACTTCAACAGTGGACATTCAACGTTGAGAGAAATGGTTGAGTTTGATAACATTTACTTAAAAAAATGACATCCGTAAGGATGTCTTTGTGTTTAGTTGTATAGGGTGGTTCTCACCCTTACAAATTATATCACACAAATTTCAAATCAAAAAGACTACTTTTCACTTCAAACTCAAGTATACTTAAATTAAACAAAGGAGGAACCCTATGAAACTCAATATTCATGGAAAAAATCTTACCATTACGGATGCGATGTTTGATCGTACCACTAAAAAGTTATCCTTTTTAGAGAAATACTTCAACATCGGATTGATAAGTGATTTTATGAGCTTCACTCACTAAGAAAGCAACCACTTCTTCTTGATTCTTGGTCATGTTTAAAAAAGAGCGGGTTGGAAAGTTTTTGAGTTTATACTTAAACACATCTCTTACCATCTTCACATCAAGAGCTGATTCATAACGGAAATGATAATACTTAAGATTTCCTGCCATGGAACCAGAGCGATAAAAGATAAATGGATGAGCCACACTGTCCAATGCCCAATGACAAATGTAACCTGCCACAAATGCAATCATTATTTTTCGTGCTGAAAGTTGGGTTTGCTTGAGTGCAATCCCTACCATGGTGTCCATAAACTGATTGAC
>DAIDML010000175.1 GCA_027449005.1 Erysipelotrichaceae bacterium
AGGACTTGAAACGACACAAATGATGGATTTATTTCGATGGGTGTCTTTGCATATGTCACATAGGGTAGAAAGAAAATATAGTATGAAAACAGACATTCAAATTGCACAAGAAAATGAGATGTTCACCATAGAGAAGATTGCACGTAGAGCAAAAATTGATATGGACTATATGGAAATGTATGGTAAGTATCGTGCCAAGATTGATTTGAAGTTGTTTGATAAACTCGAAGGGGCAAATAATGGCAAATTAATCCTTGTGACGGCGATCAATCCCACAAAAGCAGGAGAAGGCAAGTCTACCACAACGGTTGGCTTATGTGATGGCTTAGCTCAAATCAATAAGCATGTTATTGGAGCTCTCAGAGAACCTTCTTTAGGACCAATATTTGGTATGAAAGGTGGAGCAACTGGCGGCGGTCATGCCCAAGTTGTGCCAATGGAGGACATAAATCTACATTTCAATGGGGATATGCATGCTATTACCACAGCAAACAACCTTATTGCTGCAGCCATTGATAATCATCTATACCATGGGAATGAACTCAATATCAATCCAGAACGCATTGTTTTCAAACGTGCCATGGATATGAATGATCGTGCTTTAAGAATTGTCGAGGTAGGAAGACCTGATAAACGAAGTGTTATTCGAAAAGATGGCTTTAATATTACAGTCGCTTCTGAAGTGATGGCAATTCTTTGCTTATCAACTTCTCTAGAAGACTTTAAGAAGCGAATCAACAAAGTTATCTTAGCCTATACCCATGATAATAAAGTAATCACAGTTAAGGATTTAAAGATTGCTGGTGCAGTGGCGATGATTATGAAGGATGCTATAAAACCAAATCTTGTTCAAACGTTAGAACACACGCCAATGATTATTCATGGAGGTCCATTTGCGAACATCGCTCATGGGTGTAACTCAATCATCGCGACCAAACTTGCTTTAAAACTTGCAGATTATGTGGTTACTGAAGCTGGGTTTGGAGCAGATTTAGGTGCACAAAAATTCATGGACATTAAATGTGATGTTGCCAACATTAAACCTAATGCGATTGTTTTAGTCGCAACCATTCGTGCTCTAAAACTCAATGGAGGAGTTGTGTTTGAAGAGTTGGGTCAAGAAAATACTAATGCACTCTTAAAAGGAACTGAAAACCTTGCAAAACATTTAGAAAATCTAGCTCATTATAAGGTGCCTGTAGTTGTTGCAATCAATCGTTTTAATACCGACACCCAGGAAGAACTCAAAACACTATTAGAATGGTGCAAGAAACAAGGTGTCATGGCTGTGATTAATGAATCATGGGCTAAAGGAGGACAAGGTGCTGTTGCTTTAGCTGAAGCTGTAGTGCATGAATGTGAGAAACCAAGTCAGTTTACTCCACTTCTAAAAAATGTCCATGGAATCAAAGAAAAAATTGAGACCATTGCAAAAACAATCTATGGTGCAAATTCTGTTATTTACAGTGAGCAAGCCGAAGAATCGTTAGAAATCATTAATCAGCTTGGTTACAACAATCTGAACGTCTGTATGGCAAAAAACCAATATTCACTCAGTGATGATCCAAAAAAACTAGGTAGACCAAAAGACTTTGATATTACGATAAAAGAACTGCGTATTTCAGCAGGAGCAGGATTCGTTGTTGCCTTAACAGGAGATGTGATGACGATGCCAGGGCTTCCAAAAGTTCCAGCCGCAGAGAACATGGACATTGACGAGTTAGGTCATATTGTAGGGTTATTCTAATGGCTTCAATTGCATACATTTGTGACATGAAAATGATTGATTACCATCGACTTTTTGGTCATCAAACGATGAATTTTTGGAGACTTACAAATGCAAAGCAATTCACGAAATTCAAACAAGGAGACTACCTTTTCTTCTTAGCCAAAGGGAGTGAGCACCCTCAATCAAGAGAAAAGGGACTAGTAGGGTATGGAAAACTCTCTCACACCACTTCGTGCAGTGTTTCAAAGATGTGGAAGATGTATGGAACATACAACGGGTATGAGAATGAAAGTGATTTTAAAGAAGCAATTAAGAAGGTGTCAAAACTCAACACCTTACCAAAAACACTCAATGGATTATATTTAGATCAAGTTGTATTCTTCAATGGGCCACTGTATTTATCAGAAATTGATGGGTCAGTATCAAGAAATCTAGAAAGTTTCATGTATTTAGATAAAGAAGGAGTTTCATTAACCTTAAAAGTGTTAGATAAAGCCAAAGAAATAGGTATAAGTACGTGGCAAGTAGCATTAGATGATGAACTTAATGAATCAACCTTTGATTTAGATTACATTGAGACGGTTGTTTCTCACCAAGTTTATGAGTATTTCCCAACCCTAACAAGCACACTAAAACATCACAAGCAATTCATAGAAGCCTTTCCAGACTACAAATCAGTCAAAGAAATCAAAGGTGTTTTTTATCATCGTGATAAGAAGACATGCATAATACCGGTCTCACCATCCATTAAAGAAGAAACATTTTATGCAACGTTAGCCAAAGCAAGCCTGATTAAAAAATTCTGTCAAACTCACCATTCAGATGTGAAATTATATCTATACACACAAGAATGGGATGAAAAAAAGAAACAAGCTTGCATTGATTTAGACCTATATATCAATCAAAAGGATAGTACACTTTAATCTGTACTATCCATTTCTTTCATTAAGCGTTGAACCTTAGATTCACTTGGTTTATATTCAATATTCCATAGCTTCAATTGATCAAGGAAATGACGCTTTGCGTCATCAATTCCTTCATGAAGTTCATATTCAATTTCGATGTCTGAAGTATATTTAAACACATTGAAATCTAAACACCAAACACCATATTCATCTTGATAGGAATAACGATAGGTTGTTGTTTTGCCTAGATAATCAAACCTCTCACAGGAAGTAAATTGTTTTGTAAATTCAATGATCTTATCAGTTGAGATCGTATTATCTAAAACATCACATTCATATTCATCCACATGAGAATCTTGTTTTAGTTTAGCAGTAAATCGATATTGACCATTCTTTTCTCTTATTCGTAACACACCACGATGTGAAGTGAAGTAGCGATCTTGAGTGTCATAGTAAAAATTAGTCTGTAATTGACCTTGAGTAAAGACACCTTGAGCTAACAAAGCACTCGCTGCATCACCACTTACAAATGTCTTGTATTCTATCTCAGCAAATTTTTCCATAACCACAACCTTCTATTGGTATGATACAATAACATCATCTAAAAAGGAAGTTATTGCCATGCAACGGTTCTATATTGTCGAAAAAGAAGATCAAGAATCCAAACGCCTTGGGCAAAAAATTAAAGATGCATTAATTCTCAATAGCAAAACATTGGATGCTACACACCCTCAATGTGTGATCTCAGTTGGGGGAGACGGCACCTTTCTTCATGCGGTTCATAAGTACAAACATCATGATGATGTAGTTTTTGTTGGCCTTCATACTGGAACACTTGGATTCTTCACTGATTTTGAAGCTGATGAAGTGGATATTCTGATTGAAAATCTTATCAATTCAACTCCAACAATAGAAAGTACACCACTTCTAGAAGTAATGATCACACAAGATCAAACAGTCACAACATTAGAAGCCCTAAACGAAATAAGATTAGAGAACATTGTCAGAACCCAAGAAATTCAAGTCTATATTAATCAAGAGATGATGGAGATCTTCAGAGGTAATGGTTTATGCGTCAGTGGTCAAGCAGGGTCAACTGCGTATAATCGATCCCTTAAAGGAGCTATCATTGCCCCAGGAGTTGATGTATTGCAACTCACTGAAATCTCTGGAATCCATCATAAGGCTTATCAATCGATTGGATCACCCTTAGTATTACCTAAAGACACACTCATTACCTTCATCTCAGACAACTTTAATGGAGCTAAAGTCCTGTACGATTATCATGTGTTGGATTGTGATAATGTGTCCAAAGTTGAGATTAAAACAAGCACAAAAAAGGTCAATATGGCAAGATATCGACCTACATCATACATTAAGCGGCTTCATTGTTTATTCTAATGAGCCGTTTTTCTTTTAGTTTCACTACTCATGTGGAATATGACCGCTAAAGGAATCATATAAGACAATAAACTGGAACCCCCAGCTGAAATGAGTGGTAAAGTAATCCCTGTAATTGGCAATAATCCAACTACCATGCCCATGTTTTGAAACTGTTGAAAGAAGAGCATTCCCAGTAATCCAGCAACCATGTACTTTTCTTTTAAACCATCAAATCGTAAAGCAACAAGGACGAGTTTTAAATTAAACAGAAGACTCACTAAAATAGTTATACCTACACCAATAAGTCCATAGTTTTTTGCGATCACCGCAAAGATAAAGTCATTTTGTGGTTCCGCAAACGAAATCGCAATACTAGCAGCACCATGACCTGTAACTCCAGCAGAACCAATCGCCATTAAAGCAGTATACAATTGTGCGCCCCAAGTTAAAATGTATTGCTCAGGACGAAGCCACCCATAGAATCGTGTTAGTCGATAACCACCACCCACCAATTGACCTAACAATTGAGGATTGGTTTCAAATAAGAAGATAATCCCACCAAACAAAGCGACTGCACTTAATCCTCCAACAATGATCCATTGTGGTTTAATCGCAGACATGGCTAACATGACAATCAAGGAAACCACAATAACCAAAGGGATACCGGTATCAGGTTGCAAAACAATCAAAATCAATGGTAAAGCTAATATCTTAGCAATCTTTAAAAACAAAACAATATCATCCCAATAACTCATTTTAAGACGGTATTGTTGATGCTGATGAATAATTTCTGATGCACGAATAATTAAGATAATCTTCATGAACTCACTGGGTTGAATGGTACCGACACCCGGTATTTGAATCCAAGCTCTTGCACCATTGATAGGAGCAATAAGAGGAAGATTAATGAAAGAATCAAAAATGAGTAATCCGAGTAAGAAAACAAGAATCCAATAAAAGATAATCGACATTGAGAATAATCGATCCACACCCATGTAAACAAGGAAGGCAAGAGTCAAAAACCCAAGCACATACCAAATGATTTGTTTGATCAAGAAATCGAGACCATTTACATTAGAAGGAGTTAAAGGAATAGCTCCATAAAGTGCAATAATTGAGATTAAGGCAAGCGATAAAATCAGTGTTACAAGCATCCAATCAATCTTAAATCGTCTGGATGACTCATTTAATCGTTGTAAAGTCATGGAACCTCCTTTCTTCATTGTCAGTCTTTGGTATAAATGGTATCATAATCGCGAGGTATTTGCATGAAAAGATGGCATAGTTTATTTGATGGTATGAGTGCATCACTCAAATACTATTTAGTACTCACACTTATTTTTGGTCTTGTTCACTCTTTGGCTATTCCTATCATTTCTAGCATCATTCGAATAGAAACACAAGATTCCATTCGTTTACTTGAAATAATGCGATTAGTCTTGGTTTTTCTATTGCAACTTTTCCCATTTGTCGTCTTAGTTTCATTAGCACAACGCAAGTTGAAACACACAGGAGCAGTGGTGGCTTCCATCATTAGCGGAATAACCCTATATGCTCTAACATTGTTTATCCCATTATCCAATCTATCCAATCAATACGCATTCTCATTATTCAATATTTCATTGCCATCGTCTGAATACGTCACACAACCGGTTCAATTAGGGTTTGTGATGACATTGTTAGCTTACCAAATTGTTAAGTTCAGTATCAAACTTTCAAAACGTCGTATTCCATATGGAATGACAGGGTTTGTTGATAGTGATACATGGATTATATTATATACTATCTTCTTTAGTTTAATCGTTGGTTATGGGGTAGTGTTAGCGTGGCCATGGGTGATTATGGGATTAGAATCAGTCATGCAATTCATTGCCCAAGACATTACCAATCCAGTGAACTTATTTATCTATGGACTCCTTGAACATTCATTAATCCTACTTAATCTTCAGTCTATTCTCCATAACCAATTCTGGTTTTCAACGTTAGGAGGATCATGGATTAATCCAGCAGGAACGCTCATTCTTGGGGATGTAAACATTTGGATTGAACAACTCGCCAACAATATCGTTTCCATTGGAGTAGGTCGCTTCATCAGTGGTTGGTATATCATTAATATGTTTATCGTTCCAGCAGTGTTATCTGGCTTATACCTACAATTCAGTGATAAATTTGACATGAGAAGGTATCGAAACATGTTTATGTTACTTACCTTCATGTCCATGTTGTTTGGTTTTAGACTTCCCTTTGAACTATTCTTAGTGCTTTCTGCACCATTACTCTATATCTTCTATATCCTCTTTTCATCCATTATTTATGCACTCACATCCGCATTCAGTATCAATCTTGGCCCAATCACCAACATCGGAACAGCCTATGCATTACCAGGGAATGGCATTCACACACTGCTTTATTTAAGAAATCCTTTGTTTACTCAAAGAGTATGGCAATTATTCATTCTAGGTTTTATCAGTTTGCTTCTCATGTATTTCATCACTCGTCTTTACTATAAATATCTTGCGATTGACTTCATCACGGTTGGAAACAAACAGAGAAGTGTTGAACAAATCATGCTTGCTATGGGTGGTGTCGACAACATCAAAATCGTACACAGTACCTTTGGTCGTCTTTACATCTTACCTTATGATAAATCAAAGGTAGACTTTAACCGAACAAGCATCATTGGAGTCTCTCATATCATTGAAAATAAAAACGGATATAACCTCAATTTTGGAGGAGCTTCAGGGATTGTTAGAAAAATCATCATGCAGAAACTCATTGAACTCAAATCAAATGAGCTAAAGATCAAATCAAATGAATCGTGAGACCCTCACGATTTTTTGTTTCATATGATATAATCACATCAATGAAAACAAGTTTAACACCCATGATGAGACAATACCTTGAAGTTAAAGAAAAGGCGAAAGATGCGCTTCTTTTTTATCGCTTAGGAGACTTTTATGAATGTTTTTTTGATGATGCACATACTGTATCCAAGTTATGTGATCTGATTTTGACTTCAAGATCCAAAGATGATGCTGAAAAAATCCCTATGTGTGGAGTTCCTTATCACTCTGTGAATCCTTATATTCTTAAGTGCCTTCAAGCAGGCTATAAAGTAGCGATTGCTGAACAATTGGAAGATCCAAGCACAGCTAAGGGCATTGTAAAACGAGATATCGTCAAGATATTAACTCCAGGAACTGTTCTAGAAGACTTTTTGGATGAAAAAAACATTGTTACACTCGCAAGCATTCATGATTGTGGATTAAGTTATGGATGCACATGGATTGAAGTGGCAAGTGGAATATTAAGATACATGGAAATCGCCAAGGAAGAAGCAGAACTACTTTCCTTCTTTTTGACTTATCATGTGAAAGAAGTCATTGTCTTTGAAAAGAACGTACAAGAACATGTGAATCGATTATCATCACATCATGATTTTCTAATCACTCACGTTGAACTTCTGACATTTGATGACAGTTCCACATTAGCACCAACGTTATCTGCTTTTAAGCGACAAGGACTGGATGCTTTATTAACCTACCTAAACAGCACACAGAAATCATCACAACTCTATATTCTGCCATGTGAAATCATACAAGTTAAGACTTCCATGCGATTGGATTACACAACACTCAATCATTTAGAGTTGTTATGGACACAGAAATCAAAATCAAATGAACTCACTTTGCTGTCTTATCTAGATCGTTGTAAAACCGCAATGGGGTCACGTCATCTTAAAGACATGTTAACGCATTTGAGTATGGACCCTTCTTTCATTGAAAAAAGATTGGATCAAGTTGAACATCTTGTGAATGATTTTGTGCTGATGGAACAACTCAGCGAAAAACTCAAAAAGATCTATGATTTGGAAAGAATCATCACTAAGATTGCTTATAAAACCATGATGCCTGTGGATGTGATTCGTTTAAGTCGCACCTTACAAGCCACACAAAGCATTGTAGATCTTATTAAGGATGTGAATGTGTTTCAAACCATTTGTGTAGAAAACACGTTAAAAGAGCTTTCAAATACACTCACTGAAGAATTCAATCCACAACCACCATTAACCATCAAAGAAGGCAATATCTTTAATGAGGGAGTGTTTGATCAACTTGATCACTATCGATCTTTGTCAAAACAAGGATCATCATGGTTATTGGAGTTTGAAAATCAAGAAAAAGAAAGAACACAAATAAAGACACTTAAAGTTGGATACAATAAGGTCTTTGGTTACTATATTGAAGTTTCTAAAGGACAGACTCATCTGGTTCAAGATCATTTTGGTTATGTGAGAAAACAAACCTTAACCAATGCGGAACGTTATATCTCAAGCACCTTGAAAGACAAAGAAGATGAACTTTTAAGTGCTCAAGATAAAATGGTTAAGTTTGAAGAAGTGATGTTTGAACAGAAAGTTGTTGAACTGAGTGATGTTATTGCACCATTGACTCAACACGTCCAAATGATCAAAACCTTGGATATTTTGGTCTCCTTTGCTCATATTAGTGCACAAAGCGGCTTTAGTCGGCCACGATTCCATCAAGGTCAGCACCTTACAATCAAAGATTCATTTCATCCATTATTAAAAGAAATAAAACCTTCGGATAAAGTCATTAAAAACAATTGGATTGTGGAAGAAGATAAACCTATTTTCATCCTCACCGGACCTAACATGGGGGGGAAATCCACCTTCATGAGACAAATGGCCATGATGGTCATACTAGCTCAAATGGGTTGTTTTGTGAGTGCTAAGGAATACCATGCCCCTATCTTTGATGCGATATTCACCCGTATTGGCGCAAGTGATGATCTCATTAAAGGCGAATCCACGTTCATGGTTGAAATGAATGAAGCCAATGTGGCATTAAATCATGCAACCCAGCACTCATTGATTTTGTTTGATGAAATAGGACGTGGAACATCCACCTATGATGGTATGGCTATTGCGCAAGCCATGATTGAATACATCAGCACTCATTTAAAAGCTAAAACCATCTTTTCTACCCACTATCATGAATTAACTTCTTTAGAATCGATGATGCCAAACATCACAAATTTAGTTACTCAAGTCAAAGAAACCCAAGATCACATTGAATTCCTTTACCGTGTTGAAAAAGGGAAAGCTTTAAAGTCTTATGGCATTAACGTTGCTAAGATTGCACATTTACCATCTCAAATCATCACACGAGCACAAACCATACTGAAACAGTTGGAAGAGAAACCCGCCATGATACAATCCTCTTTATTACTTGAACCACAGATGAAAAGAGAAGATGAAAAGAAAAATCAATTCATTGAAACCATTCAAAAGATTGATGTGAACCATGTAACTCCAGTGAAAGCCTTATCCATTTTGGATGATCTCATTGTTAAGGCTAAAGAGGTATCTAATGAGTAGAATACATACCTTAAGTGAACAACTCACTAACATCATTGCGGCTGGGGAAGTGGTTGAAAGACCAATGGGAGTGGTGAAAGAACTCGTTGAAAACAGCATTGATGCACAATCAAAAAACATCGAAGTGACCATCACTCAAGGGGGGTTAGAGAGCATTGTGGTGAGTGATGATGGTTTAGGAATGGACCCAGAAGATGTTGTGTTAGCTTTTAAACGTCATTCTACCTCTAAGATATCCCATCAAGATGATTTACTACGATTAGGTACTCATGGATTTAGAGGGGAAGCACTCCCTTCCATTGCTTCAGTAAGCAACTGCATATGCATCACTAACAACCATCACCAAGCCACTAAAATCCACTTGTCTTATGGGAAAATCATGGAGGTTTCACCAACCTATGCTTCCAATGGTACAACCATGAGAATAGAAGGGCTCTTTTTAAAAACACCAGCACGTTTAAAACACATGAAAAGTATTCCTTATGAGAATGCATTGATCTTGGATGTAATGCAAAAGTTTGCCTTATCTTATCCTCATATTGCTTTTTCTCTCATCATTGATGATAAAAAAGTTTTAGAAACCCGTGGAGCAACGCTCAATGATGTCATTTATCGTATTTATGGTAAAGAAGTAGCCCAACATTGTCTTCCAATTGAAGCATCCAATCAAGATTTCAAAGTCAAAGGGGTGATTGGTGCACCTCATCTTCATCGTGCAACACGCAAAGATATGGTTATCTTTACTAATTCTCGAATGATTCGAAGTGTTTCTATCACACGAGCAATCATAGAAGGAATGTCAGCGTTTATTCCTAAAGATCGTTATCCTTTTGCGATCTTATTCATAGATATGGACCAACAATTGCTTGATGTGAATGTACACCCATCCAAATGGGAAGTCAGAATATCGAAAGAAAAAGAACTACAAGCGTGGTTAAGCCACAACATCCATTCAACCATTGCCTTAAAACAAACCACCAAACCCATGAGTGTCACACCAGTACACTCCTTCTACCATGAACCCATCAGTATGATGGAACAGATTGATACTGTGATTAAGGAACAACCTTCCTCATACACCACGTCAACAATCCAAACATCAAATGTTAATGAACTAAAATCACAACAAATACCTGAAATCCAACATCCAAAAGTCATAGCTCAGTTACACAAGAAGTATATTTTAGTGTCCAATACAGAGGGGTTACTTATACTTGATCAACATGCTGCTATGGAACGTATCCGCTTTGAATACTATCTTAAACATTATCAAGACAATCATTCAAGCATTCCTAAATTGGTTCCTATCCTCATTGAAGATGGGAAAGCCTTATTGATGAAAGAAGAACTTAAAGAAGCCTTTAGTCTAATTCACATTCAACTTGAACAACTTCATGAACATGCGTTAATTATTCGAGAAGTGCCTTCATGGATGATGCATGTGGATGAACAGGCCATGATTCAAGACATCATTCAAAGCATAGATGAAAAGAAACACACAAAGCAAACCATGCTTCACCATGTATTAGCCACATTAGCCTGTCATTCCAGTATTCGCTTCAATGATTACTTATCACTACATGAGATGCAAAAAATAGTGGATGATTTGATGTTGTGTGAACAACCCTATCATTGTCCACATGGTCGTCCAACCATGATGAAAATCACATTAGAAGCCTTGATCAAGGAGTTTGGGCGATGAATAAACTGTGTGTCATTACGGGGTTAACTGCCACTGGAAAAAGTCAACTTGCGATCGACATCGCCAAAGCCACCAATGCTATTATCTTAAGTGTTGATAGTGTAGCAGTGTATAAAGAACTATCCATTGCTTCAGCTGCTCCAACACCATCCCAACAAGAGCATGTTCCTCATTATGGAATAGGCATTGTGAGCATTCAAGATGGCATGGATGTTGCACGGTTTCAAGCGTATGCATTGAATGTCATTGAAGAAGCTTTCTCACAAGGAAAGAAGGTCATTCTTGTGGGGGGAAGTGGATTGTATCTTAATGCGATTCTTTTTGATTATGTCTTTACACAAGCAGATCCTATCTCACATGAGTATGATCAAGTAGACAATGAAACACTCTATAAGTGGATGATTGAAAAAGATCCGACACTTGCGCAAAGCATTCATCCCAACAATCGCAAACGCTTAATTCGAGCGTTAGTGCTCATGGATGAGTTACAAACCACTAAAACATTGCATCTAGAAAAACAAACCAAACAACTTCGTTATCCAACTAAAATCATTACCTGTGATATGGAAAACAGAGATGTTCATCGCCAATTAATGAGTCAAAGAGTTGATCAAATGATTGAAGAAGGACTCATGCAAGAAGTTATGAATGCCTATGCCCTGGTTGATTTTTCTCATCCTGCCATGAGTGCGATAGGGGTGAAACAATGGGAAGGGGTCTTTAATCAATCCATCAGTTTGGAAACAGGGATAGAACTCATCAAAACTAAAACCCATCAATTTGCGAAACGTCAACGCACCTGGTTTAAACATCAACTTAACAGTGAATGGTTAATGATGGATCATCCAGAACACGTCAAACAGAAGAAAGAAGAATGCATCCAATGGTTGAACAATTCTCAAGAATAGCGCTCCTTTATGGAGAAGAACAACTGAATCAAATCCAATCCATGAAAGTCATTGTGTTTGGCTGTGGTGGAGTAGGCTCAGCAGCCACTGAAGCTTTGATTAGGAGTGGAGTTCAACACATTGCCTTAGTGGATTATGATGTGATTGCACTATCAAATCTCAATCGTCAACTCCATACCACCACCCATAATATTCATCACAAAAAGATTGAAGCATTGAAAGAAAGATGCCTGAGCATCAATCCTAATGCCACCATTGACTTATTCGATACGTTTGTGGATGAAGAAGTGGCTGAAAAACTCATTCCACACTATGATGCGGTGATTGATGCTGTAGATACAGTGAGTGCGAAGGAAGCCATCATTGTTCATGCACTTAAATTTAAAAAAATCATTGTCTCCAGTATGGGAATGGGCAATCGCTTTGATCCTACACAAGTCATTTGTACCACACTCAATAAAACCACTTATGATCCACTATCAAAAATGATGCGCTATCGTTTAAGACTAAGAGGAGTGTATGATAAAATACCAGTAATCTTCTCACTTGAAACACCAATCAAACAAACCCATCAAGTGAGTGAATCCACCGTAAGAAAACAAGCTTTCCCACCTGCTAGTGCTATCTTTGTGCCAGTGAGTGCAGGATTAGCGGCGGCTTACAGTGTGATTGAACAACGGTTAAAAGGAGATTCACAATGAAAGAAATCGTAGTCGCAGGAGGATGCTTCTGGGGTGTAGAAGAATATTTTAGAAGAGCTAAGGGGATTGTTTCCACCCAAGTTGGTTATGCTCAAGG
>DAIDML010000176.1 GCA_027449005.1 Erysipelotrichaceae bacterium
GGAAAACAAGGAAACAGGTTTGAGCCAATCCAGTGATTCCACTAGATTGATCATGATGGAAAGCAGATACAAAGCAAACACACTGAGTGAGGCAATGGTGTTGGCTAGCTTTGTGCCTTTAATGACACATGCTAAGCTAAATCCAAGACTGTAGAAGGTCCATAACAACACACTCATGTTAAGAAAGGCGCGAAGTAAATAGGACCAATAAGTGGATTCAGGTTGGTATTGTGATGCGATTAAGGCAAATTGTAGTCCCGTTATCATGATCATCAACACAACCAAACTTAATCCAGCAACGTATTTGATGCCAAGGATGTGAGTGCGTGAGCGTGGCATCACATACAAGAAATCAGCCGTTTTAAATCGTGCTTCTTTAGCAACGATAATAACCCCCAACAAGATGGCATAAATGGCTAAGGCCACATGAATGTATTCCAGTGTAATGGCACTGAATCCTGAGACCGTGGTTAGGTTGACATCACTTAAATTAAACGCCACTAATAGTTCTTGAGGAATGACTTCTAAAAGTTGAAGTAGCTCTGGATTATCTCTGTAGGCTGAAAATTCCATCATGATAATGATGAGAAAGACAAGCAGTGCGAGTGACCAAAAGAAGAAGGATTTACGATGACTTTTAAGTTCAAATAGATACTGTTTCATACTCCTCCTTATTTGCTCACAATGTTGCGTCTTAGATACAATTGATAACTTAATAGACATGCTCCTAATCCAATAACAACACTAAGCACAATAAAACTCACTTCAAAGGGTTCTTGATTAAGGATTAGGGACAAATCAATGTAGTTGAAGTAAGTGAAATAACGTAAGACATCACTTTCAATCGCTGCTCCTAATCCATAAAGAAAATACATTCCAAAGGCTAATCCCATGGCTAAGGTGGTTGGACTACGCAAACTAGACATTAATTGGGAAATTAAGAGTGCTGTCACATAAAACAACCATTGAAGTGGAAGCAGTGATAGGAAAAGAAACAGTAAACTTAATGAGAGTGTGGTATCCGAAGCAAACCACAGAATGCCAAGCAGGGTGAATAAAGAAGTGATCATTGATAGTAAAGCCATAAGTATGAAGGCTGAGGTGATCTTCATGGTGAAAATATGGGTGCGGGAAATGGGTTTAGTGAGCAAGAAATCAGCAATGTTGTCACTTTCCTCAGCACTGAGGGCATTAAACCCTTCAATGCTTGCGAAGATGGCTAATGCCACTTGCGCAAAGATGAAGGAGAAAATGAGGTAGCCTTCAATGTTACCTAATGAGGCCGCATTGGCCAAACCAAAAGCGGCTAACATCTCTTTAGGATAATAGGTTAAGATGAGATCCCACATGCTTTGATTTTCAGTCATGAGAGGAAAGAAACTGAGCATCATGAGTTGAAGTGAACCTAATCCTAAGCTCCACCACAGTAGTACAGTGAATTTTCGTTTGATTTCAAAGCGCAGTAGGTTCATGAGGGGTCTCTCTTGTATAGTAATGCATGAAGATTTCTTCTAACGTAGGATCTTCAATGAGGATATCTTGCAGTGAACATTCACTGATGATTTTCATTAAGGGTTCAATGGCTCCTTGATACACAAAACTCAAGGATTGGTCGTGCACAACCATGTCTTTCACATCCAAGGAAGCAAACATACGTGGGTCAAGTTGACCCACCAGTTTGACTTTCTTGGTGGTATTGGCTAATAAAGACGCTACTTCTTCCACCTTTACAATCACACCCTCTTTAAT
>DAIDML010000177.1 GCA_027449005.1 Erysipelotrichaceae bacterium
ACTGAGTTCACTGGTCGCATTCCATGTATGAGGATCACGATAGGTGATTATTGGTTGATGACTCACAAACGACCAAAGATAAGCACTGAATGATCCATACTCATGAATGATGTCAATGACTTTCTGTGCTTGAACAATCGAGGCTTCTATTTTTCCGCGATGTTTAATGATGGAGGTTTGCATCATTTGATCTACTTTATCTTGATCAAAACGAGCAACTCGATAAGAATCAAAGCCTTCGTAAGCTTCGATGTAAGCAACTTCACGTTTAAGAATCATTTCCCAGGAAAGACCCGCATGAGCACTTTCCATCACAAGCATTTTAAACAGATGATGATCATCAAACACAGGAACACCCCATGAAGTATCATGGTAGTGTTGAATAAGAGGTGAGGCGTGGGTTGCCCAGTAACAGCGTTGTTTCATACTATGATTATACCACTAAGATGAAGGAGTCGCTATGATAGACCAAATCCTTTCTTGCCTTGAAGAACACATCACTTTATCGCCTGATCAAAAAAATCAACTTCAAGAACGCATTCAAAATCACGACCATGTATGGTTGTGTGAACATCCCCACACGGGCATCATGACTTTTGAAGATTGGATGTACAACACCACCATTTCCAGCCAACAAGTCATCATTGGGTGTGATCATGATGAATCAACCCTTCAACGCCTTCAATCCCACCTTCAAGAATACATGCATGCTCATTCATCCATCACGATGTTTAACACCATTGTGAATGCCAATCGACAAGACATCATTCATCTGTTCATTGAATGTGGATTTGAACCGTGGTATGACTATAAAACTATGAAGGCTTTTGAGTGTACTGCCATCACTAAGCATCAACTCACAAAAAGAAACATTCAACCCGATGATTTTGAGATCTATATCACCACCATGGGTGAGTGCTTTGTGCCTATGAGGAGCAGTGTTGATATTCAACCTCACAATGTGGTAGATAAGTTGTGGGCAACACCGCAAATTAAAGCACAATGTTTCAATGATTGGATGCAAGATCAAGCCAATACCTACTTGTATTTTGATCAAGATGAGTGGGTAGGGGCAGGTTTGATTCTTGATGGTCATGACATTGATGATGTGTTTGTGCCACCGTACCACCAAGGAAAAGGGTATGGGAAGGCCATTATCATTGATTTAATGAACCAAATCCTTGAAAATGGCAAAACGCCTACCATTGGCTTTGTGGGGATCAATGAGAAAGCAGGAGCATTGTATGAGCAGTGTGGTTTTAAAGTGACACGGCACACTCATCATTTAAGACGTAAAATTTAACACTCTCTTCATCCTTTGTGCCTTCATATTAGGTATGATGATTCAAAAGGAGAATACCATGAGAACGCTAAAAGTCTTATTTGTCTGTGTTCATAACTCATTTCGCTCACAACTAGCGCAAGCCATTGCGAATCAACGTCATCCTTCCATACTTAAAGCCTTCAGTGCAGGTTTAGATGCCAGCCGTGGAATCAATCCTTTAGCCATTCAAGGTGCATTTAGACATGGATACGATTTATCCGCTCACTATATCACTGATGTTTTTGAATTGTAAAAGCAGGACAAACCTTTGATATTGTAGTGGCAGTATGTTCTAAGGATGCTTATGAGCGCTGTCCAATCATTCCTGGAGTCCATAAGCGTCTTCATTGGCCTTTGGATGATCCTAGCGCAATGCAGGTCAGTGAGGAAGAAAAAGCTTATTTAACTGGTAAACTCATTCATCAACTTGAAGAGAAAATAGATGGATTAGTGACACAAGTGATAGAAGAAAAGCAAGTTTAGCTAATCAAGCTAATCTTGCTTTTTTAATCCATTGTGTTATCACAAAAATGAGGGTGGTGGCAGGCAGAGTAAGAATTAATCCTAATGAACCAATGATTCCCATCATCAGTTCAAAAGCATAGAATTCGGTGTTAAAAATAAAGAAGGTGGGTTGACCATACACTGCCATTAACACAAGCATGCTTAGAGATGCTCCCACATATGCTAAGATGAGGGTGTTGGTCATGGTGGCGATCATGTCTGCAGACATGTGATAGGCTGAAGACACATAATCTTTGATGGTTTTTGACGAATCCTTAAGTTCATGCAAAGCACTGGCTAAAGACATACTGACATCCATGATGGCTCCAAGAGATCCGATAATAATACTCGTGAAGAGAATGCCTCTTAAATCAATTTGTATGCCTTCAATATTTAAGAGGAAGAAGGATTGTTCATCAATCAAACCACTCATTCTTAGATAGCCTAAGAAGAATATGGCTAAACCTGATGAAGCGGCTAAACCGATCAGTGAACCTAGTGTCGCATGAAAGGTTTTCAAAGAGAAACCACCAATCATGATGAAGGATCCTATCAAAATATACATGCTCATAAAAAAGGCAGGCATGATGAGTGATTGAGAAGTGAGCACTGCAGGGATTAACATTCTTAAGATGACATGGATACTGAAGGCTAAGGCAAGCAATGCTCTAAAGCCTTTGAAACGTCCAATCAATAACACGGCACCCACAAACAACGCAATAAGAATAAGCAGTCCTTCTTCACGTTGATAAGTGACCACACTGAAATAGAGTTCATCTTCAATCGTTAAGGTATTAATCAAAAGTTTATCATTCACTTCAATCGGATAAATCTCCGTTTCCACATCATGAACTTGAATAGGTATATCCAGTACATCATCTTTGAATGGATTTGATGTGACTCTGACACGAAGTGTGAGTTCAATCACTTCTCCACCAAACCCATCATCCACTAAAGATTCATCCAACACTTCCAAGACAGTTACTTTTAAGAAATCATCATTGGATAACACATGATTTAAAGATAAGTTCGACATCTTATCTTGGTAATGATTGGTGGTTTCTCTTTGAAAACCTTTCATGCGACACTAGGTTCACTGATCGGTTTAGCCGCTTCATCAGGTTTAGCCATATTCTT
>DAIDML010000178.1 GCA_027449005.1 Erysipelotrichaceae bacterium
CCACATCCATGCTTGCATCCATCGCAAGTAACCATTCATAGGCAGCTTGAATTTCAACTTCACTCGTTGTGTTGGCTGAATAACCTAACGCTTTTAATGCGATCATGAATGCATCACGCTCAGAATCATAGAAATAAATTCGGCCAGCATAGGAAGGATTATGTAAGATATCCCACCCTTGAGCTTCTAGATCAGCCATAGAAACGTTGTTTTTATTGTATACAAGACCAACATTACCCCAGAAATAAGGCATGGAATATTGACCTTGAGGATCATGAGGTAACCCTACAAGATCAGGAATAAGTCCACTACGATTAGGAATCTTAGATAAATCCAATGGCTGAAGTAAGTTTTCAGAAATCAAACGCTCAATCGTGTAGTCACTTGGAACCAATACATCATATTGTTCTCCAGATAATAATCGAGTATACATTTCTTCATTGGATGCAAACTCATCATACACAACACGCACATTGTATTCACGCTCAAACTCAGCAATCAAACTCTCATCAATATACACACCCCATGAGAACACACGAAGCGTTTCTTTAGGTGCACAAGCTGATAAACCAGCCACCACCATCACAGTCATTAATAAACCAATTAATTTTTTCATTCTATTGGCATCCTTTCTTTTTTCTTAAACATCGGTAATACATTAATAAGCACCAATACTATCGTAATCACTAACACCATTAATGTTGATAACGCATTAATCGATGGATTAATTCGACGAGACATAGTATACACTAAAATTGAAATGTTTTTAACCCCAGCCCCAGTCACAAAATAGGAAATCACAAAATCATCAAATGACATGGTGAAGGCAATTAACGCTCCAGCCAATATCCCAGGCGTAATTTGTGGCACAATCACTTTGGTAAGTGCTTGCCAAGGAGTGGCTCCTAAATCCATCGCTGCTTCAGCTAAGTTAGGATCAAGTGAGCGTAGTTTTGGTAAAATCGTTAAAATGACATATGGTATTGAGAAACTAATGTGGGCTAAAAGTAATGTTATGTAACCTCGTGGAATATTCATTGCGCTAAAGAGCAACATCATCCCAATGGCTGTCACAATCTCAGGATTCAAGATAGGAAGGTTGTTGACGGAATTAACTACATCCTTCACAATCTTCTTCGATTTGCTTAAGCCGATCGCAGTCAATGTCCCCACAAAAGTGGCGACCACCGTAGAAATTAACGCTACGATAATCGTTGTGGTAACTGCACTCGCCACATCTCGAGATGAAAGCAAATCTTGATACCATCTCAATGAGAAACCAGCCCAGGATGTTAATGATCTTGAATCATTGAATGAGAAGATCATTAAGATGAGTATAGGTAAGTAGAAGAACAATAATACGCCACCAATCATCACAATCGATGAAATAATCGCCTTTTTACTACCGACCATTATCCCACCTCCTTACGAGACTGAATCTCTTCAATGTCTTGATCAAATCGTTTTGTGATGAACATGCTAAGCATAATCACACTCGCCATGATCATGGATATCGCACTACCAAAGTTCCATTGACCCACAGTGATGAACTGCGTCTCAATCAAGTTACCAATGAGCACGTAGTTACCACCCCCTAAAAACTTAGGAATAACAAATGTGCTCACCGCTGGTAAGAACACCAACGTGATGCCTGAAATAATTCCAGGAACAGATAAAGGCAGAATAATCTTAGTGAACGTTTGAAACTTGTTTGCTCCTAAATCATAACTGGCTTGAATGAGTGCTTTGTCCAGCTTTGCCAAGACAGTGTAGATGGACAAAATCATGAACGGAAGAAAGTTATAGACCATCCCTAAGATCACCGCAAAATCCGTATACATCAGATTGAGTGTCGGCAATCCTAACCAAGCCAGGAATGAATTGATTAATCCATTCTCAGATAAAATTCCAATCCAAGCATAGGTACGAACAAGCATGTTGATCCACATTGGAATGGTAATCAATAGAATCAATAAGGTTTGCATTCTTTCATTGGATTGAGAGATTAAATACGCTACAGGATATCCAATGAGGATGGAAATGATCGTGGTCGTTAACGCAATGGATAATGAGCGTAAAAGCACTCTAAGAAAGATGGGTTCTCCAAAGCGAATGAAATTATCTAATGTGAATCTAAAACTAATGATGTTATTGCCTGATGTAGTGAATGCGTAGAAGAGAATAAGTAACATAGGAACCACAATGAAGACACCCATCCAGAATAAATACGGTTGAACAAAGGAGCGATAAAGCTTCATACTAATAAGCTCCTAATTTGCTCATCACATGAATGTCTTCAGGATAGAAACTCAATCCCACTTGATCATTGATTACGACAGGATCTGTAGTATGAATCATCCATTCTCGATGAGCACTCTTCACAAACACTTCGAAATGAACACCTTTGAACAAGGATGAAATCACTTGTCCATGAATCTTACCTTGTTCCACACTCACAATATCAATGTCTTCAGGACGAATCACAATATCCACATCTTCATTATCATGGAATCCATAATCAACACAATCAAAGGTAATCCCATCGAAACTGACCACATAATCATCATGCATGATGCCTTCAAGAATGTTAGACTCACCAATAAAGTCAGCTACAAAACGGTTTTCAGGCTCATTATAGATATCAGTAGGTGTCCCAATTTGTTGGATTTCACCTTCATTCATGACCACGATTTTATCTGACATGGTCAACGCTTCTTCTTGATCATGAGTTACATAGATAAACGTAATCCCAACTTCCTTTTGAATCTTTTTAAGTTCTATCTGCATTTCTTTTCTTAGTTTTAAATCCAATGCTCCTAAAGGCTCATCAAGTAACAACACCATAGGCTCATTGACCAGTGCTCTTGCGATCGCAACACGTTGTTGTTGTCCCCCAGATAGTAAGGTTACAGCTCGTTTCTCAAATCCCACAAGTCCAACAAGTCTTAACATTTTTTCAACTTTTTGTTTAATGATTTCTTCACTTGTCTTCTTAATGCGTAATCCAAAGGCGATGTTATCATACACGTTCATGTGAGGAAACAGTGCATAACGCTGAAATACGGTATTGATCTCACGTTTATAAGGAGGTAGTTTTGAGATTTCTATCCCATCAAAATAGACTTCTCCGTTGTTTTGTTCAATGAAGCCACCAAGAATTCGAAGAAGGGTTGTCTTACCACATCCAGAAGGACCAAGTAATGTCACAAATTCATTTTCATGAATCGTTAAATTTATCCCTTTAAGCACGATTGTGTCATCAAATCCTTTTACAATATTCTTAAATTCAATCAATTTTTTCATTAGTGCACTCCTTAAAATATTGGTGGGGTACAGACCCAAATGACCTTCACAACTTGTGTTGAATCATTTCTCAGATAATGTTGATGTGTTCCATGGATATAAAATGTTTGACCTTTTTTTAATGAATACGATTTATCACCATCAATCAACGTCACTTTTCCTTGAAGCACATATCCAAATTCCTGTCCTTCGTGGGGGGAAATCATGAAGGATGATGCATTAGGATGCAATGTAAGTTCTATGGGTTCCATATCATTCTTTTGTGCGTTAGGAACAATCCAAGTGATGGTTTGATCTTCTCGTTCATCCACAAAGAAATCATCACTCGAAAACACTACTTTTTCTTGTTTCTCTTCCTGGAAGAAACTGGATAAGGATAATCCTAAAGCTTCGGTGATATCAGATAAGGTAGAAATGGATGGGGATGTTAAATCTCGTTCCAATTGAGATAAGAAACCCTTCGATAATTCTGTTCTTGAAGCAAGCTCTTCAAGTGTTAATCCATTCTTTATTCTTAGTTGTTTTATGCGTTGTCCAATGTTCATTTTAAACCCCCTTGTTTAGTATTAGTAAAAAGTTTGATTGTTTTTATTAAACACAAGAGACATTATAGAAAACATTAGAAAATAAATCAATAAAAAAACATAAAGTTTAGTAAAAATAAACAAAAAAGAAGGTTTCCCTTCTTAGATGCCTGCTTTAGAAGCAATGAATTGTTTTAACATTGGTTTAGCTTGGAATCCGATGACTTGTCCAATTTGTTGGCCATCTTTAAACAAGACGAGAGTTGGAATTGAGACGATACCAAACTTTTGTGCTAATGCGCCTTCGCTATCCACGTCAACTTTAACCACATCAAGTTTTCCATCGTATTCTTTTTCAAGTTGATCAAGCACTGGAGCAACCATCTTACATGGTCCACACCAATCAGCCCAGAAATCAACCAAGACTACACCTTGTGAAACTAAGGATTCAAATGTTCCTGCTGTTGCATGTTTCATAATACTACCTCCTAGTGAGTACGCATTGATTATACACCACTCTAATGATTAATTAAAGCAGATATGACCGAAGCAATCCCATTGTCGTTGTTGGAAGCACAGATATAATCAGCACTTTGCTTAACTTCTTCCATCGCATTGGCCATCGCATAGCCTAGTCCAACCGCTTCAATCATTTCAATATCATTATGAGCATCGCCAAATGCCATGAAATCTGATAAAGGAATATCCAGCTTCTTTGAAGCCCACTCAAGACCAACAGCCTTGTTCATTCCACTAGGCATCACATCATACCAAAATGAAGTCACTTTGGATAGGTTCACTCTTGAACCAAAGAGTTCTTTTAATCTTTTCTCTTTTGCATTGAACAATAATTTGAATTGAGATATCCCCATCTTCGTCACTTCAATATCAAGTTGCTTTGCAAAATGAAGTGACTTCACTTTCATTGAAGGTTCCATCATAAATCCAGACAAGATTTGATATGGTTCGGTTTCTTTGCGTTTCAACATGTGTCGCGTCTTTAAGTAGAGTAGAATAATCTTCACAGGCAGTAGAATCCATGGCGTATGAATCAAAAAACCACCTTTATGTTCAACTAGAACCTGTAAATGATTGCGTTTCGCAAAGTTAAATATTTCCTTGGCAATGTTCGAATCTAAAACTCCTTCTTCTACAAATTCCTCATCTGAGAAATCAAAACGTTGTTGCCCATTGGAACCAATGATTAGACCCTTAAACTCATCCATTCTAAGTTCTTTTGCTAATGGCATGACCATTGAAACATTGCGACCTGAAGCTAGGATAAGTTTATATCCTTTTTCCTGAGCTTGAATCAACGTATCTTTGGTTACTTCAGTAAGATCTTTGTCATCATTAAGAAGTGTGCCGTCAATATCTGACACAATAACCTTCACACGATTCATACGTGTCCTCCTTTCTTAATAAGTTACAACTGACTTCTTATTCATAAAGAGAAGACCTTATTGTAATGATGAGTGTTGTGGAACTCTCATTCTCAGTTGTTGTTTTATCATTTTCACATGCAAATATTTCTCAGTAGCCACTTCACCATCAATGGATAAAGGAGCTAATTCTTTGGTCTTCAATGTGAACTCCTCACACTGATAGAAATGAACTTCCTTTTCATTCACATGGGTTCCCTTAGCATACTTAGGTAATAATTGCAGCATGCGCAATACATTGCACTCATCCACAAGACAAATGTCAAGTTTTCCATCTTGAATGCTCGCGTTAGGAGTAGGAGTGAACCCCCCACCATACCAAATACCATTCATGATGGCGGATAAGACAATTTTCTTTTGTATCACTTCGCCATTAATGTGTGCTTCCACATCAATTTTGATTGGATTAGCAATCGCCATTAAAGCTGACGCAACATACACTAAAGCACGTGGAATAGGAAGCTTGCGTGCAATTTCCTGGGCAATACGATTGGCCTGAGCATCAAGTCCCATCGCCATCATATTGATGAATTTCTTGTCATTGGCAACTGCATAATCCACCAAGACCTCACGTCCAAAAATCGTATCTTTCAAAGCAGTATTGAGATCTTTGCCTAAATCAAGCATACGATAAAAATCATTGCCTGTTCCAGCAGGAATGATGGCCATGCATACGTTTTCTTGAAGACCATTAAGCACCTCATACGCTGTGCCATCGCCTCCTACAGCATACACACAGGTATCAGGTTCTTGATAATTAGCAGCAATTTCAGTCGCATGTCCAGCATATTCCGTATATACAATCTCATACGGTTCTTTCAACGCAGACATGTGTAGATGAATATCATTGACCAGTGAGAGGGATTTTTTCTTTCCACTCGCAGGATTAAGGATAAATACATGATTCATAGTGCTTCCTATGCTCAAATGAGCATTCTTTCCCTTACTCCCCCTTCCCCGAACTATTTTTTAATGATTTCTCCCATCACTTCACCACTGATACCAGCTGCATTGGATTCATCAGTATCGATGTGCATTGCAGCTTTAAAATTAGGATGAACACGAACCACCACATCATCAAAGATGAGTGAGCGATCATCAGAAGAAACTTTAACCATCACCACTTCTTTGTCTTGTACATTGTATTCTACAGCTTCAACATCTGAGAAGTGAATATGACGTTTCGCAACGATAACTCCTTCTTCAATCACTATGGATCCTGCAGGTCCAATTAAGGTTGCTCCGGCTGAACCAGCTACATTTCCAGATTCTCTGATCGGTGCTTTAATGCCTAAGGTACGTGCTTCTGTTGCGGCAACTTCCACTTGAGTTGCACTT
>DAIDML010000179.1 GCA_027449005.1 Erysipelotrichaceae bacterium
TCCGTGTCTTAATTGAAGCCGAAGTTGATTTCACTCAACAACGCAATCTTATCATCGCAAGTGCGATGTTAGTGTTAGGTTTAGGTGGTGCAGTCTTGCAGTTATCCACCCTTGTAACATTATCAGGAACAGCCTTAGCAGCTTTAGTTGGAGTTGTACTTAACTTAGTCTTACCCAAAGCAGAATAATCGACATCATAAACAAAGAGCAGCTTCAGGATTGAAGCTGCTCTTTTTCTTCTTGATAAGGAATCATCGGAATTAAACTGAGTAGGGAACTCACAGCTGGAAGCAGGGTAAGTAACATGAAAATACCAAACATGGAAGAGTCACTTTGAGGAACATTCTCAATGAAACCAAACATGTTAAGAATGAGGCCCATCACAAACAATCCTATGGCTGTTTGAAGTTTAGTGGTAAAGGTGTGTAAAGAGAATATCATACCTTCAAAACGTCGTTGAGTTTTAGCTTGTAGATAATCAATGGAATCATTGACCATGATGTACATGATGACATCATTGAGTCCCATACTGAACCCGACAATGAACATCAGTGACAAGACTAAACCAATTTGATTGTAACCGATTAAGAATAAAGTAACATGAGCAACCGCTTGAATGATTAATCCTCCTTGATACAATGCCTTCTTGGAAAAGAATCGTCTTAAATAGGGAGTTAGAATCATCGCAAAAATCATGGATAAAATGAGTGTTCCACCAAGAAGTGAGAATAAACCTTCATTATTTAAGTTGTATTTAGCAAAGTAAGTTCCTGCAGCACCCAATATCATTCGAAATGCTCCAAGCATACGTGAAGATTGCAGTTGTAGTAAAGGTTTGTTTTCTTTAAGCAACAAGAAGTCTTTAAGTTTTGAAACCTCAGCTGGCCGCTCTACGCGTTCTTTGGTGTTGAAAAAAGCTAATGAGAACAAGGCGGCACCAATGATTGATATCACAGCAGCGACAATACCATAGCGTTGTGGATGATCAGCTAACATCCCCAACACAATAGGAGGAACCACAATCGCAATGGCTAACCCCACATTGGATAGAATTCTTGCTAAAGTCATGATTCGTAAACGATCTTTTGGATCATCACTCATCGCGGAAGATAGACCCCAATAAGGAACATCGGAAACGGTGTAGACCATGCCCCAACCAATATAGGTAACATAAGCATAAATGAGTTTTGATTGAGTGCTTAAGTTGACATTGGTAAAAGTAAGGATGGTAAACACAGCCATGGGTATCGCTACACCCAGTAAATACGGTCGAAGTTTACCCCAACGAGTGCTAGTTTTATCAACAATGATTCCCATCATAGGATCATTGATTGCATCCCAAACACGAGCGACAAGCATGAGTGTCCCTACACTGAGTGCCGCAAGACCGAGTACATCGGTGTAAAATATCATAATGAAAGTAGCAGAATAATTATAGATTAAATTCTGACCCAAACCAGCTAATGAAAATGAAATGATTTCCTTGTTTTGAATTGGTGTTTTCATGGTGACCTCTATGTTTAGTTTATCACTCATCATTTGAATGTAAAAGTAGGAATTGCAATGTAAAGGGTTAAATATGATGTAGGAGGTAATTTATATGATTACAACATCTGCAGCAATGAGTATCGTGATTATTTCAGCGGGAATAGCAGCTATCTTTAAAATTCTATTCTCATCTTCAGGTCGGCTTACGCTTCCAGGTTTATCAGCATCTTGGGGGAACTAAGTTCACTTAAACAAGAACCCATGATGCCTCGTGAAAAGGTAAGGATGTTTGGATGGCAATCACTCAGTGATGATGAAGTCTTAGCAATCATGCTACGAACTGGAGTCAAAGATTTCAGTGTACAAGAAGTGGCTAAGCAATTGCTTGTCACATCCAAAGGGTTAGCAGGATTAACATCATTGACAATGCAAGAATGTATGAGTGTCAAAGGGATCAGTAACATTAAAGCCATTGAACTAGGTGCATCATTTGAACTGGTTAAACGAGTGCTTCGATCTTCTTTACCCTACATGAATGTTATTGATCATCCACAAGTGCTTTTTGATTGGCTTCGTTTGGAAATTGGCGATAAACAACAAGAACATTTTCTGGTGATTTATTTAAACACACAACATCAGATTATTGGAGTTAAAACACTGTTTGTGGGAACACTTGATCGATCGATTATCCATCCAAGAGAAATCTTTAAAGAGGCAATGGCAGTGTCAAGTTCAAAAATCATGGTTGTTCATAATCATCCATCAGGAACACTAACACCATCCAAAGCGGATATCCAAGTGACTAAAAACCTAAAGGAAATCGGTGAACTGATGGGAATACCATTGTTGGATCATCTCATTGTCTCAACATCTGGTTATGTCTCTTTAAGACAAATGAACATGTTTGATTGAAGATGGGCTGTTTTTTCTTTATAATAATGTTTATGAGAAAAAACAAGCCCACCACTTTAATTGTCTTCCTAAGCATTTTATCCATGAGTGTTGTTTTCTACATCCTATTCATTGTGGTGTCAGCAGATCGATTGGTGAATAACATTCAACAAAGAGGTTATTCAGTGCTTGGTTCAATTTCCTACACCTTATTCACTTATCCTTTTGAAACTGCAAGTATTTTTGTTGATGATTTTATGACATTTTCAAAATTAAGAGCTGAGCAGCGAATCACTCAAGAGCAACTTGATCGATTAGCTGCTTTTCGTGCTGAATTAGAGGAATCGTATCGTCAAATCAGAGAACTTAAACAACTGCTTAATCTTAAAGAAAGCATGATGGACTTCACGTTAACTCCTCATAGAGTGATGTCACGCTCATCAGATTCATTCAGTTCCATCGTCTATATTCAAGGAGGTTCTAATGAAGGAATCCAAATTGATCAGGCTGTCATCACATCATTAGGCCTTGTCGGTAAAGTTGAAACTGTTTTTGAAAACTCATCCATTGTTCGTTTACTTACATCACAAGACATCGACAATAAAGTCTCAGTTAGAATTCAACTGACACCAACAACCACTGCGGAAGCAGTTCTCGATGATTATGATCCAAATACGGGTTTGTTTAGTTTGTTGCTGCTTGATACCAGTGCCTCCATTAATGAAGGAAGCACCGTCATCACTTCAGGTTTAGGAGGAATTTATCCTTCTGGTTTATTAGTAGGGTATGTTGATTCAATTCAACGATTACCCAATTCTGTTTCAGCTCGCGTATGGGTACGTCCTTCTGCTCGCTTTGCTTCTTTTGATTATGTCATGGTTGTAAGGCAAGGGGTTGATAACAATGAATAAAGCAATCATCTATGCTGTAGCGATTATTCTTGATTTGTTTCTCATCAGTTTAATCAATCAGATTTCATTTCTAAGTTTTATCCATCTTATCCCTGTTAATACTTTCTTTTTCATTGTGTTGCTTCATACTCACCATCACACCGTTTCTTTCAAAGAGATTCTTGTCTTGTTTGCACTTGGATTTGGATTGGATGTTCTTTATGCAACCCCCTTATTCATGAATGCGATAACCCTCATTATGGTGGTGGTGATTGCCCATCAAATCAAAATTTACTTCAATGACAATGGTTTGGCGCGTATCATGTTTCTTATGATCACCTTGTTTCTTAAGGAATTATTTAGTTATGCCATTTTGTTTGTCACATTAAAAACAACGTTACAACCTCAAATGTGGTTTATACAACGTGTTTTCTTTGTGATCTCACTTAACATCCCATGGATGATCTTGGCTGTTCGTGTTTTCTCTCGATATCAAGATGCAGAAAAAAAGAGTTTAAGACGTCAAAGACAAAAAGAAAGCACCATTCAATACATCCGCTAGTGTATGGTATAATTAAGGAACATTATGAAAAAAATACTACTTATCTTGACTTTAATCTTTGCAGTTAGTGCGTGTACACCTTCACGCCCTTTAATTTGCGTGAGTGTTTATCCTATGGAGTATTTAGTCAAGCGACTTGGTGGTAATCAAGTTGATGTGTGTCAGTTAACGCAAGGGGAATACATGCCCTTGGCTCAGTTTAATGAAAGTGCACTTCCACAGATACAACAAGCAGACCTAATACTTTATTTTGGTCAATTAGAACCGTATTTTGATATCTATCGTGATGATATTTTTAATTCATCAGCGGATAGTCTGGATATTTTATCTTTAACTCCTGTCTTACCATTTAAGCGATTTGATCAAGTTTCTGTAGGTGGAAATCGCTTATGGGTAGAAAGTCGGTATTATGAGAGCATCGCCTTTGATTTGGTTGACATGTATCAACAAGATCCATATGTATGGTTAGACCCTATTAATATGTTATCAATTGCTAAAGTCATACGTGATTATCTCGTCACCAATTATCCTGAAAACGAAGCAATCTTTAATAGCAACTTTACAGCTCTACAAAATGATCTTGTACTCTTGGATGCACAATACCAGTTGTTAAAAAATGAAACCAACAACATCAAGTTTGTGTCTATATCACCTTCATTTGGCCATTGGCAAAAAGCCTACAATGTTGATGTGTATCCTGTGGTGTTATCCCGTTATGGCGTATTACCTAATTCCACGCAACTTAACATCATCAAAGAAACTATCATTCAAAATGAGGTACAATACATTGCACTTGAACCCAATCTAAATGAGTCTCATCAGGCGTTATTCAATCAACTTGTTGAAGAACTTGACTTAACCATCATTAATCTCAGCAACATTACCTCTTTAACACAAGCAGATCGCGACAACAATAAAGATTATCTAAGCCTCATGTTAGAGAACTTGCGCCTATTAGAATCCATTGGACGCTAGCCTCAACTGAGGCTAATTTTGAAAGTGAGGGTCTATGTCAAAACTATTATTAATCGATGCGAATTCGCTCATCTTTAGAGCTTATTATGCCACTGCTTATGGCAACATGATGGTTTCAAAATCAGGTCAACCAACCAATGCTTTGTTTGGATTCACCAATATGATTCTTAAAGCCTTAACCATGATTCAACCTACTCATGTGTTGTTTGCTTTTGATGCGAAAGCAAAAACGTTTCGTCACGAGCAATATCAAGACTATAAAGGTACACGAAAAGAACTTCCTCAAGAACTGATCGATCAATTTCAACTGATTAGAGAGTTTTTGGATGCATGTGATTTCCCTCGCTATGAAATTGAAGGATTTGAAGCAGATGATATTATAGGATCATCTACTCATCGTTTTAACAATGAAAATATCATGATTTTATCATCTGACAAAGATCTGCTTCAGCTCATTAATGATCAAACTCAAGTGATGTTAATGAAAAAAGGATTAAGTGAAACACTTACATTAGGTGTTGATTCACTGCAAGAATTGGAAGGAATTGCTCCTTACCAAGTGATTGAAATGAAAGCACTCATGGGTGACAGTGCTGACAATATTCCAGGTGTTCCTAATGTTGGTGAAAAAACAGCAAAAAAACTCATCGATCAATACCAAAACATTGATGTGCTTTATGACAATATTGAAGACATTAAAGGAAAACTCAAAGAGAATTTAGTCACCTATAAAGATCAAGCTTATCTATCCAAGCATCTTGCTACAATTATTAAGGATGTTCCACTTCCATTCAATTTACAGGAATTGGAGTTTAAACCTAATTTTGAAGAGGGAGCACGCTTTTTACGTCTTTATGATATGAACACACTTTCTCAATCATTGGTCTCTCTCTCAGCTACTAAAACTGAAACACTCTCAACTCTTTCAAGTTTAACTCAACTGGATTCACATCAGATCCCTGTTGTCATGTTCAATTCTGAAATCTGGTTGGTCGGTAATGAACATCAACTGGTAACGTTTCAAAGCATCAATGAAGAACTTAAAACATTCTTAAGCTCTCCTCATCCAAAATTGTTTATTGATGTTAAGAAGGCCATGCATGAAGCTTCGTTATTCAATGTGACACTTAATGCTTATGATGATGCCTTAATCATCGCAAACCTTATGGACTCTTCATTGACTTCCATTGATAAATTAAAAGACTATTTCCAAATCAACATTGATAAAAAGAATGGTCTTGATTCCGATTCGAAGTTGCTTTTTGAAGTGAGTAAACATGTTGAAGAATGGAAAACATTCCTGAAAGCAAACGAATTGGAAGAAGTGTATACCTTGATTGAAAAACCACTCATTGAAGTGTTATTTCACATGGAACAATCGGGTATCAAAGTGGATGAAGAAGCACTTAAATTTATCGCAAAAAACACCGCAGAAAAAATCGAATCCATTGAAACTAAGATTCATGAACTGATTGATCAACCTAACATTAACCTCAACTCTCCAAAGCAATTAGCCGCTTTACTCTTTGATGATTTAAAACTACCAGCCAATAAACAACGCTCAACCAACATCGATGTATTGGAGTCATTGATTCATCATCACCCAGTTATTGAGTTGATTATTGACTATCGTAAGTTTCAAAAGTTTTATTCCACCTATGCTTTAGGATTACAAAAATACGTGAATCAACAACGTATTCATACCGAATATTCACAAACAAGCACCACTACTGGAAGACTGTCTTCCAACAACCCTAATCTTCAAAACATCTCTGTGCGTAATGAAGACACCATTATTATTCGTCAGGTGTTTGTACCAGACAGTGATGATTATGTTCTACTTGCTGCAGACTATTCTCAAATTGAACTTAGATTACTAGCTCATTTATCCAATGAGTCTAAAATGATCGAGGCGTTCAAACAAGGTATTGATATTCATAATCAAACAGCCATGGATGTTTTTCATGTTTCTAATGATGAGATTACGTCATTGATGCGTCGTGCTGCAAAAGCAGTGAATTTTGGTATTGTGTATGGTATTTCTGATTTTGGCTTAAGCGAACAACTGAAAATTGATCGTAAAGAAGCAGCAGCATTCATTCAAAAATACCATCAAAGTTTCCCACGCATCAGTGCCTACATGGATGATGTCATCATGTCTGCGCAAGTGAATGGGTATGCTACAACTCTTTTTAATCGTCGTCGAATGATTCCAGAATTGTTGTCACCTGTCTATTCTGTGCGTGAATTTGGCAAGCGTGCAGCCATGAATGCTCCGATTCAAGGGAGTGCTGCAGATTTGATAAAAATTGCCATGATACGCTTACACCAAGAATTATCAAAGCGATCTGCCAAGTCTAAGCTTATCTTGCAAGTTCACGATGAGTTGGTTGTCCATGCCCATAAAGATGAGCTGGAATGGTTAAAACCATGCATGAAAGCAATCATGGAAAATGTTGTTCAACTGAGTGTACCCCTCGAGGTCTCCATGAATGAAGGAAGCAATTGGATGGAGGCGAAGTAATGCCTGAACTTCCTGAAGTAGAAACAGTCGTAAGAACACTTGAAACATTAATGACAGGATGTTCGTTTACGGATGTTTTAGTTCATACTCCTTCCATCGTTTATCATAATGAGGATTTTGCATCTTTTGTTACCCATCATCAACTTCAATCATTCAAACGAAGAGGTAAATACATCCTACTGGGCTTAGGTGATAACACTTTGATTATTCATTTAAGAATGGAAGGAAGATTCTTCATTAATCATGAATTCAATCGTCCTAACAAGCATGTTCATGTGAGTTTCAAACTTAGTGATGGACGAGTCTTACATTATCAAGATACCCGAAAGTTTGGACGTATGCTCATCACACATGATGTCAATCAAACCCTCGCTCATCTTGGGCTAGAGTATGATGATCCGCATTTTACGGTTGACTATTTAATTGAATCCATGAAAAATAAAAAAACAAGTTTAAAAGCCTTTCTTTTATCTCAAAGTGTGATATGTGGGTTAGGTAACATCTACAGTGATGAGGTGTGTTTTAGATCACGACTTCATCCCGAAAAAAGAGTGAGCACACTTACGCTCAACGAGGTACAATCCATTCATCGTGAAATCAAACTTGTTTTATCAGAAGCCATTGCTTTAGGGGGGAGTTCAATACGCACGTACACTAATGCGATGGGAATTGATGGTTTATTTCAACTTCAGTTACAGGTCCACATGAGAGCAAAACAACCTTGTCTTGTCTGTGGTCAAATCATAGAAAAAACAAGTGTTGCGAATCGAGGAACATACGTATGCAAACAGTGTCAAAAGCTATAAAAATTGGATTAACAGGATCAATTGCGAGTGGTAAGTCCACAGCATTAAGTGTTTTCAAACAACGAGGCTTTGCGATTTTTTCTGCAGATGATTGTGTCAGTTCCATGTATCATGATGCATTGTTTGTGAACACAGTCAAACAGTCATATCCACATGTCGTTACACTTGATTCAATTGATAAGTCACTGCTAGTCAAGGCATTATCAGATCCTGTTTTCTATGAAGGGTACATTCATCTTGTTCATGATCATGTGCTAAAAAACATGATTGCCTTTCAAAATAAACATGAATCGCAACCCAATGTCTGTGAAATTCCACTTCTGTTTGAAGCAGGTTGGGAGCGTTATTTTGATCAAGTGTGGTGTATTGTGATTAATGATGAACTTTCATTTAAACGAGCATTGGAGCGAGGGATGTCGGCTTCAACGTATCATTTTCTTAAAGAAAAACAGTGGAGCATTGAAGAAAAAAGTGCAAAATCACATGTCTTAGTGCATAATGAAAGCACTAAAGAAGTGTTTATAAAAACATTAAGACAAAAGATTAAGGAGCACTTACTATGAAAAAGTGGTTCATTCATCATCCAAAAAGCCTATCAATGCAAGAAATTCAAAGCTTACTCGTTGCTTATCCTTTTATCATGACTCCACAAGCCATTCAAATGTACATGACCATGTGTGCTTTCTCCAATGTGCGAGAAGGTTCATTGACATCGCATGATTTAGCGATCCATTTGAATGTTTTTGATCATGAAGTTGAACCGCTCATACAAACGTGTGTGTCTGTGGATTTAATGCAGTGGTATGAACAAAAGAACATGATCATTCTTGTGATCAAACCAGTATTGGATATACCAGTTCTTTTATCTCATCCATTGTTTGGACGAATACTTTCAACACAAGAAAGTTTGTATCTTAAAGCGTTAAGCATGAAATACCCACCGTTAAATCATGACTTAACATTGACCTCATTCAAATATCAACAACGTCATTTGGATTGGAATGAAGCAGATGAAACTCAGTTTAACCTTAAAAAAGAGACATCTCTTCCACAAAGTGAAACATTTAAACTAACCTTGTTTTTACAGCTCTGTGAGGAAATCATTCTTCCTTCCTCAATGAGAAATGAAGAGAATTTAAACATAATTACCTCCCTTGCGAACACCTATCTTGTGGATGAAAAAAGCATGAAAAAGTTTGTTGCGAAGGCCATCAATTATAAAACACTCACACTCAATGCACATAAACTGAGTGAACTTATCCTTTCAACCTACCAAGTGTCTGGATACAAAGACACATCCTATCAACAACATCCACTCAGTTTCTTCACCGCAATCAATGAAGGACGACCAGTGGTTGAAAAAGACCAACAACTCATCGAGTTTCTCAATTCTCAATACACCTTTGATCAAGAAACATTCAACTTCTTATTGGAAACCATCCTTAAATCCTATCATGGACGCTTCACAAAGAAGAATGCTCAACACTTGGCTGAATCATGGGTAAGAGCTAAGATTAAGAATCTAGAAGATGCTAAAGCATATGTGAACTCAAACCTTAATGTGAGTCAGGTTAAAGCTAAACCACTGCCTGAGTATTATGAAACCAGTGATGATCAAGTCGATAAAGAAACATTACTCAAACAGTTAAAGGAGATGGATAATGAAAGAAATTAATGTGCAATCCTTTCCCTTTGATGAGGCACTTCATCAACGCAATCATGACATGCTCATGAAGCATCCGATTGTTTTAGAATGGATTAAAGAACTTAGTTTAGATGAATCACTCATTCGTCGTCATCAAAGCAAACTACTCACCATCATTGAGTCTTTACAACTGTGCAATGGGTGTCAAGGCCTAAGTGTGTGCCAACAACCCAAAGTAGGGTATCGTCAAACCATCTTATTGGATGGTAAAGTCTTAGACATTGCGATTGAAGCATGTCCATTCATGAAATCCTTTCTTCTATCACAGGCTCATCATAAACACTTTAGAATCAATCATATTCCAAGTTTTGCTCAAAACATGGATTTGTCGGATTTAGTGATGGATGAGAAACAGTCTTCAAGTACCATTCAAGCGTTCATGAAATTAAAAGAATGGCTTAAACACGGTGGTAAGGGATTATATCTATACGGAGCACCAGGAGTAGGAAAAACGACCATGTTAGCAACACTTGCCAACACGTGTGCTAAAGCAGGCAAGAAAGTTTCTTTTGTGCATGTCCCAACTTGGATTTCATCTGCTAAACTCAGTTTTGATGATCCTGAACAACTTAAAACCATTTTGAATGATGTGGCTTTAGTGGATGTCTTGTTCATGGATGACATTGGTGCAGAAAGTGTATCTGCCTTTGTCCGTGATGAGTTGTTACTTGTTACGCTTAATCAAAGATTAGAACAGAAAAAACCAACTTTTTTCACGTCAAACATCGACCTAGATGCCCTAAAAGAACATTACGCGCTTTCACGTCATGATGCTTCCTACGTCAAAGCAGATCGTATCATTGAACGTATTTTAGGCTTAGCCAACCCGTTTTTAATTAAAGACGTGAACAAACGTAAAGGATAATTCACAAGTTCATCAAAGTCTTCAATTGTGAGTGAATACTCGAAAGGTTTTCCTTTAATCATGCACATTTGTTATGGTAAAATAAGGGGCGAGGAGAAACACATGATTAAGAAAATTGGAGTGCTAACTTCAGGTGGTGATTCACCTGGAATGAATGCGGCTATCCGTGCAATCACACGCAGTGCTTTATCACAAGGTGTGGAAGTTGTTGGAATCTATAACGGATATAAAGGATTATTGGATGAAAATTTTATTCCTCTTACCCGCTCTAGTGTGAGTGACATCATGGTCAAAGGAGGAACCATGCTTGGTTCTGCTCGTTTGCCAGAATTTAAAGATCCTGAAGTGGTGAAACAAGCAGCTAACATTTTAAGAAAACATGACATTGAAGCATTAGTGACCATTGGTGGGGATGGAACATACAAAGGTGCATTGGCTTTAACAGCACAAGGCATTAACTGTGTAGGATTACCAGGAACAATCGACAATGACATTGCGTCTACCGACTACACCATTGGGTTTGATACCGCTCTTAATACCGTGATTCAAGCCATTGACAAACTTAGAGATACTTCATCGAGTCATCATCGATGTTCAGTTGTTGAAGTGATGGGTAATCGATGCGGTGATTTGGCGATTTATGCTGGGTTATCCTGTGGTGCTGAAGTCATCATTACACCTGAGAATGGTTATGATGAAGTTGAAGTACTCAACTTAATCAAGTACTACGAAGAAGTTAAGAACAAGAAACATGCGATTGTGATTATTTCCGAAAAGATTACCGATGCAGATTCATTAGCGAATAAAATCAGTAAAACGTCAGGTTTCTCAGGGCGTGCAACAGTATTAGGTCATGTGCAAAGAGGAGGGTCTCCTACCGCATTTGATCGGGTCCTTGCGACTCGCATGGGGGATAAAGCAGTGGAAGTTTTAATTCAAGGACGTGGTGGTCAATGCATTGGGATTATTGATAATGAAATTGTATCCACGGACATTGAAACAGCATTAAGTATGCCTAAGAAATCTAGAAAACACTTATTTAAACTTCATGAAAGGCTCGTGTAATTATGACAAGAAAAATTAGAAAAACGAAGATTATTTGTACCATTGGACCAGCATCTAAAACGCCAGAAATGGTTGAGGCTTTAGCTCAAGCAGGTATGAATGTCTGCCGCTTAAACTTCTCCCATGAAGAACATGCAGAGCATTTAGAACGCATTAATATGATTCGTGAAGTTGCTAATCGAACAGGATACAACTTAGCGATTCTCCTTGACACCAAAGGACCTGAAATTCGTGTGGATCAAATTGAAAATGGCTCCATGGATGTAGTGACCAATCAGATTATTAAGATTGTAAAAGAAACGGTGGTAGGTAACTCTGAGCGTTTTTCAATCAATCCTGCACAAGTCTTTGATGATGTCGCGGTAGGCAATCGTGTTCTCATTGATGATGGTAAGATTGGTATGGTTATTATTGCCAAAGACCAAGATTCTCTTACATGCCGTATTGAAAATCCTGGAGTAATTAAAACTCGTAAAGGGGTCAATGTTCCTAACGTTAAATTATCAATGCCATTTATTTCTGCGAAAGATGATGCAGATATTCGCTTTGGATGTAGACATAATGTGGATTACATTGCGGCAAGTTTCACTCGTCGTGCTAAAGACCACAACTTCGGGACTTTGACAGTTGAAAACAAGATAAAATCTAATGAGTAGCGTGAATGCTGCTTTTTTTG
>DAIDML010000180.1 GCA_027449005.1 Erysipelotrichaceae bacterium
AAATGAGGATACTTTTCAGGATGTTCCATCGCATCAATGAGTTTGGCACGATCAAGCACATTCACATTCAAGTGATGGGCTTTCTGATTAAAGTAACCATCCATGACATTCACAGCATTCTTAATTTGAGTATCTAAGTCATGACCTAACGCTGTAGGAACAATGGAGAAGGTGTTACTCACACCATCTATGCAAACCTCTTCATAAGGAATCTTAGCCACAGAATTGAGCGAAGCCAAAGCTCCTGATTGATCACGACCATGCATTGGATTGGCCCCAGGAGCGAACGCTTCACCAGCTTTACGACCATCTGGGGTTGATCCTGTCTTCTTACCATACACCACATTGGAGGTAATGGTTAGGACGGATAAAGTATGCTTAGCCTGACGATACAAGGGATGAAGTTTGAGGTAGCGTGAAAAACGAGTCACCAAATCAACCGCTAACTCATCCACACGATCATCATCATTTCCAAAACAAGGGAAATCCCCTTCAATAGTGAAATCAACGGCTAAACCTTGTTCGTTGCGAACAGGTGTAACCTTAGCGTACTTAATCGCACTCAGTGAATCCGCAACCACACTCAGTCCTGCCACACCAAAGGCCATTAAACGCTCAACATGGGTATCATGCAAAGCCATTTGAGCTGATTCATACGCATATTTATCATGCATGTAATGAATCACATTCATGGTTTGAGTGTAAAGCTTTGCGGTTCTTTGCAGAATATCATCAAAGTTCTTCATGACTTCTGTATAGTTTAGTGCACCTTCACTGAGTTGAGGTACATCATTAAACATGACCTTACCACTCAACTCATCCACACCACCATTGATCGCAAGCAACAGTGCTTTCCCAAGGTTGGTTCTTGCACCAAAATACTGCATGTTTTTTTCCAATAGTCATGGCACTAACACAACAGGAAATACCATAATCGCATCCAAAGAGTGGACGCATAATATCATCATTCTCATATTGAATCGCCCCGGTTTCAATGGACATACGAGCACAATAGGCTTTAAAAGGAGCCGGCAAGGATTCACTCCAAAGAATGGTCATGTTTGGTTCTGGAGCAGGACCTAAGTTGGTAAGGGTATGTAAATATCTGAATGAGGTCTTGGTGACCAATGAGCGACCATCCACTCCCATTCCACCAATGGATTCAGTGACCCATGTTGGATCTCCCGCAAACAGTTCATCGTACTCAGGTGTTCTTAAGTGACGCACTAAACGCAACTTCATGATGAACTGATCAATCAATTCTTGTGCATCAAGTTCAGTAATCAGACCTGCTTTTAAATCTCTTTCAATATAGATATCTAAGAATGAAGCCGTACGACCCAAAGACATCGCAGCCCCATTGCTTTGTTTAACCGCTGATAAGTAAGCAAAGTACAACCATTGAACGGCTTCTTTCGCAGTGGTTGCTGGAGCAGAAATATCACAACCATACGTTAATGCCATGTCCTTCATGTCTTCTAGTGCGCGGATTTGATTAGCAACTTCTTCTTTAAGTCGCATCCCCTCTTCCGTAGAGATGTCCAATGTCTTATGATCGTTTTTCTTGCCTTGAATGAGAGCATCTACACCATACAATGCAACACGACGATAATCACCAATGATACGACCACGACCATACGCATCTGGAAGTCCTGTCAATAATCCTGTGGAACGTGCAGTGAGCATCTCTTTGGTATAGACATCAAAAACACCTTGATTATGCGTCTTGTTCCAATCCTCAAACGCTTCTTTTAAGTGGGTTGGTACCTCTCTTCCATATGTTTTTAAAATGGATTCTACCAGTCTAAATCCTCCATATGGATTAATGATTCTTTTCAGTGGAGCATCACTTTGTAACCCTACAATAACTTCATCTTCTTGAAGAATATAACCAGGTTTAAAATGATTCACTCCAGAAACATGCTCTAAATCTATGTCTAAAACACCCAATTTAATCTCTTGAGCTAATAATGATTCACACGTTTTCCATAAGCGGTTTGTCTTAGGCGATATAGGGGCTAAGAAGGATTCATCTCCATCGTAATGGGTTAGGTTAGTCTGAATAAAGTTTTCAACGTCAATGCTTGTTTGCCAAGGTCCTGATGCGAAATCAAAGTTTGTTTTCAATGCGTCTCCTCCTTTGAAGATAATCATATCTTATCATCCCAAAGAAAAGAACTCCAACACTTTCAAGATGGTAGCGTTTTCAAGAGTTCAATCACACATTTATTGTGATTTAACTCACAATAAATCAAACAAGTCTAAAAAAACCATCGTTAATGATGGTTCATCTGATTTCACTATTCTTTAGGAAAGATCTTCTCTAGTGGTCTTCCTTTAGCACAATCATCCACCAGTTTATCAAGAATACGAATGTGTCGCATCAAAGGATCTTCAATGGTTTCGACTCGAACACCACAAATGTTACCTTTAACACGATGAGCTAATGGATGAATATGAGGAGCTTTTTCAAAGAATTCACGGTTGGTGCGATGATCATTCAAAGCTTCCTTTAAAGTGTGCTCATCATACCCCGTATGCCAATAAATGAGTTCATTAAGTTCTTCTACACTGCGACCTTTGCGTGTTACTTTCGTAACGTAGAGTGGATAAATGGAAGAAAAAGCCATATCAAAAATTTTATGATGCATACACCCTCCTTTAAAACTCTCTTTCAAAGACAAGTTCAATGTAGTCAGCAATGCCTTGTGCATACAGTGGAGGCGCAAACATATGAACGAGTCTGAAGCCGAGTCGACCTTGTTCTATAATGATGGGATGATAATCTTCTTTAGGTACACGTCTCATCATCTTATCTTTAAGTTCTATTTTGATAATCTTATATTCAATCATACGTCACCTCTTATTGTATTTTATCACACAGTTCAATGGCTTTGTACGCACCATGGTACACTTTTTGCTCATGTAGCTTCAAAATTGTTTGATTCATGGCTTCCAATCCATATAAATCATCTAAGGGTGTACTTACCATTTCTTCAGTGAGCAAAAACGAGTCATGACTGCTACAGAAGCATTGAATACTCAAGATTCATCCTTATTTCTTCAACAAATCAATGATTCTGGACACTCTTCCTTTGAATACCTAAACAATGTCTTGCATCCACAAAGCAACACTCATCACATCGCAATAGGACTTGCGATAACACAACGACTCCTTCATCCTTTTGGAGCAAGTCGAGTTCATGGGGGGAGGATTCGCAGGATCATTTCTATGCATTGTTCCAAAGAGTATAACCCGAACATTAAAAACAATAATGCAAGTTCAATTTGGAGCAGAGTGTTTCATACAATGCAAGATACGAAAGCATGGATTGATATGTCTTACTTCTATCAAATAAAAATGCCATTCATTGGCATTTTTTAGTCGTCATCATCATCGTCATCATCATCGTCATCATCATCATCGTCATCATCATCGTCATCGTCGTCATCATCATCATCATCATCGTCGCCATAATCATCATCGTCATCTCTACTGTTGTATTCAGGGAATACATTGCGAATACGTCGACGCAACACCACCAAACGATATGCATCCACTTCTAAGACATGATTTTGATTGTTGATCATGACATTCACTTCATACACAAGAGGCTGTTGATTGACTCTTAAAGTGACACTCTCTATACGATCAACATCAAACTCCTCATCAATAAATTCAATCAAATCATCAAAACTCACGATCTGAGGTTCTAAGATAAGATTCACCTCTTCATCATCCAATAGCTCAACTTGTGTCGGTAAAGAAGCATTGAAACTAGCTAGCAAAACAGTATCAAGCAGAACAAAAAGAGCAAGCAACAACACAAAGATGAGACTGATTTGTTGTAATCTAGTTTTCATCTTGATTCTCCTTCACTGATGATCGATAGGATTCTATTGTCATGCCAACACGTTGCTTAAACTGAGTATAAAAATAGCGTGGTTCATGATATCCAACAACTTCACTGATTTCTTTACCACTTAACATCGTGGTTTCTAAGTATTCTTTAGCTTTGTTGATTCTCATTGTGATCAAATAATCATTGATCGCTGTCCCTTGTGTCTCTTTAAACACTTGTCTGATGTACCCAAGTGAAAACCCACATGCATCTGCACATTCATCAAAACTAAACGAAGATGAGAAAGCATGCAAAGATAGATAATTCATCACTTGCTTCATCAATACCGTTTTAGCAGTGAGATAGTCATTTTGGCGAATATCCGAATAATAAACAATGTGTTGATCCGATAAAGTGTCTGCGTACTGGGCAGCAGCTAAAGCACTTCGATATGAAGAGCGTAATCCTTCGATTGATAGACATTGATCACTAATGCCAATACTCTTTGATTCATACTCATCAAGATAATCAAGATCATTGTCACTCACCAGTGATGCAAATACACCTTCACTCATGATGACCCACCCCTCTTTTGCAACACTCTCTTCGACCATGAGCACCACCACCACTCGAGTAGGGAAAGAAATAAAACTGAAATCTAAATTGGAATCAATGTTTGATGAGGAAAATAATGTTTTAAGTGTTGAAGCTTGTTGACTTTGATTAAGATCAACCAATGCAGATTCAATGAGTTCAAACTCATCTTTAGCATCATGATAATCTTGTTTCACAAACTGATGAACCATGGATTGAATAGGTGCATAGAAACGTTGCGACAAGAAATGCGACACAAGCAAATTAATGAATACAAACACCATAAACAATCCAATGATGACCCGATTAGCATTCACAATGATTGATTCAATCACACGATAAGGAGTCACATGAAAGAAAACAAGATTATAGTCCTCCAGTTTTGTATAGGCAAGCAATGATTGTGTACCAGCAAACTGATTAAGCACATACTGTGATTGTGTGTTGATTTGAAGTGGATTAACATAATTCAGTGAAGAAGGAAAAGGTTGACCTAACCATTGTTGCGCACTGTCCGCAATCACCACATTATCTTCATTGATAATCAATATCTCATAATCTGATTGTGCCCCAGTAAAAAGTGAAGACAACACATCCTCGTTCAAATGCACAACCATCATTTCACTTAACACTCCCAATCCATCATAAGAAGCGAGTGTAAGAGCTAAAACATACGTTTCATTGATCCTTTGATGATGGAATAATCGTGTTGGATTTGATTGGAAAGATTCAAGTGTTTGATTCAATGAAATGGAAAGGACATTCTCACTAACATCCGCTAATTGTCCATTCACAGAATTGGAATAGGCCACACTCCCTTCCTTAACATCATAGAATAAAATCGCATCAACTAAAGGATCAGCCAATGCAGTTTGACTTAGAAACGTTGTAAGGTTAAAGACACTGTTTGGGTTATTTAAAGTGAATTCTTGAATCAATGGATGCTCACTGAATAAAAAAACATATTCTGATACCAAATCATCCAGTAAAGTTTGTGTACCTTGAATTGCTACATTCAATGACTGCGTCGCATACTTCACACTTTGATTTATAAAAAAACTTGCCATGATGCGAGAAGTCACTAAGGAAAGTAGTCCTATAAGAACAATCCCACTTAACCCAAAGGCAATAATCATTTTCTTTTGTACACGACGTTGACGTTGAACCATGTTTTTATTATACCTTATCTTTTTTCAAAATAGGGTGGGCATGCATGCCCACCTTATAGTACTAATCATCTATTTCAAATTCTAAAATAGTTCCATTGAGTCCATCGATCTCAAATTCATATTCAACACCATCTGATTTAAACTCTAAATCATAATAAGGTCGTCCATCATCATAATCCAATTCAAGTTTAATTAACATTGGACCTTCTCCAATTCGCTCACGTGCAATCGCAATGGCTCGCTCTCTTGAGATAAGCACATTCAAGTTACCACTTGAACTG
>DAIDML010000181.1 GCA_027449005.1 Erysipelotrichaceae bacterium
CTTTAATATGAACTTGCTTGGCAATGGCCGCAATGTCTGTTTTGGAATGATAATGTATGCCTTGAATGGTCAATAAGAACACATTGGAGCTGATGGCAGCAATGCCAATAAAAAACACACTAAACCATACAACCATAGAAATATTGGTCATATTCAGTTTAATGCGTTTATGTTTAGTCTTTTTTACCGACCGTGATGATGTTGGTGTGCGAGCGTTCATATCCACTTTCCCTTGCGATAGCTACAATACGAGCATATTGAGATAATTGTTCAATGTCAATTGAAAGAGACTCATTTTCGACTCTAAGTGAAGCAATTGAGCGTTCAACTTGTTGGATTTGAATCGTAAACCGTGTTTGTTGTGCAACTAGGAAAATAGGTTTAATGAAGGTGTTAAGAAAACCAGTGACAAGAAAAAGAATCATAATAATCATACGATCAACTCTTATCTTACGTATCACTTTCTTCTTCTTCATCGTTATTCTCCTCTAGAGTTTAAGTATGGCTCTAAGTTTTGCGCTTTTTGCACGGGGATTAATGTCTATTTCATGTTCATCAGCCACAATGGCTTTAGCATGCAGTGTTTGATATTCTAGGGTGACTTCTTGTTGGGGTAGTCGTTTATTGGTTTTAGGGGGTGTTGATAAAGCTTTAAAGTGTTGTTTCACCAAACGATCTTCTAAAGAATGAAAGGTTAAGGTGACACATCGACCTTGTGGGCATAAACAAGCAGTGGCTTGTTTCAAGAAAGATTCGAGATGATCAAGTTCTTGATTCACCGCAATGCGAATGGCTTGAAAGGTTTGCTTAGCAGGGTGGCCTTGTTGTTTAAGGATTTTAGCGGGTAAGGAAGATTTAATGACATCCACCAGTTCAAAGGTGGTTTCAATAGGCTTCACTTCCCTCGCCTTCATCAGTCCTCGTACAATCATCTTGGCGTTGTTTTCTTCACCATAGGTGTACAAGATATGAAGCAGTTGAGCTGGAGTATACGTGTTCACCACATCATAAGCCGTGAGTGTTTGATTTTGATTCATGCGCATATCTAGTTTGGCATCGAAGCGGTAAGAGAATCCTCTTTCCCCTTCATCCAGTTGCACACTGCTGACGCCACAATCAACTAAGATCCCACCAACACATGCTAAGTTGTGTTTGTGAAGCAGTGATTGAAGTTCTGAGTAGTTCGTATGTTCCACAATCAGATTAGGATAATCTTTTTGAAGCCTTAGTGCTGCTTCGATGGCCGCAAGATCTTGGTCGATGACCGACAGTTTTCCTGTGGTGAGTTGTTCTAGGATGGCTTTACTGAGTCCTCCGCGACCAAAGGTTGCATCAACATAGTTTAGGGTTGGTTGAATGTTCAGATAATGCATGCATTCTTTCAGCATGACGGGAATGTGTTGTTCACTCATGTTAGAAAGTCCGTCAGTGATTCCGCAATGGTTTCAAAGGAAGCACTTGCCCCTTCATAGTAAGCATTCCAACGCTCTTCACTCCATATTTCACAATGATCCACCACACCGACGATGATGCAAGATTTAACTAAAGCTGCTTCACTAATGAGTGATGAAGGAAGCAAGACTCGACCTGCACTGTCCACATCCACTAAGGCTGCTTTAGCCGTCATCATGTGCATGTATTGGCGTGATTCTTTTTTAGTCGTAGGAAGTTGTTTTAATTGGTTTAAAATGGTTTGCCATGAATCAATGGAATACACATTCAAACAGCCATCCAACCCACGGTTGATGACCATTTGATCCCCTAGCAGTTCCCTAAACTTGGCAGGAATGATGAGGCGACCTTTATTATCAAGTTGATGTGCATATTCTCCCATGAACATGAGATTCACCACTTTATGACACTTTGTCCCACTTTCTACCACCATTTTACCAATATTAATGGAATAAGTAAACAAATTAGTGAAATAAATCATTGATTTGTGTTCTTTTAAGCATAAAAAAAGCAGTGATCATTCATCACTGCTCACTTATCGATTTAATAGTTCTTTAAGAATGGATCCGATACGCTGACGCCAATCCATTTCATGGTGTTTTCCATCCACAACCCTCACAAACGTAAGTGATCCTAGCGGTTGATGCAGTAAGGCATTCGCCACTGCCACATTGGAGGCCACATACGCTTCACTCAGTGGTTGTATTCCACTCTCTTTGGTCCCTACATCAAGATACACATGATGATGAGGAAGCAGTGTAGCATTAGCTACATAGCTAAGAAACGCTTCTTTCGCAAACCAGAAGGCATTGGATAATCCTGCAATCTTGGTGAAGAGATGTGGGTATTCAATCATGGCGGTTAAGGAAATCACCCCACCCATACTCGAACCCACCATGATCCAGGTTGGTTTAAGTGAGGCAAAGCTACTCGCAAAAGGTAAAACCACCTCTACGACTTCTTTAAGATACACATCCGCTTTGCCACCCACGACACGGGTAATCCACTCCGTTTCCCCAATCAAGGTGTCATCTTCAAAACGTGAGTATTCATCTAAGCGATGCATGCCATCCGCACACGAGACACTGACCACACAGATTTGATGTTCATTAAAATCAATCGCTTCTCCTAATGCCCAACTTGTCCCAAAGGAAGCTTGTTCATCTTCCCAAACATTTTGTCCATCGTTGAAGAAAACACCTTGTAAAGGACCATCAATGCGGGTTGGTAAAGCGACATGGATGGTTAAATTGCGTTTAAGTGATCGAGAGGTTAATACCTTTTCAAAGAGGTGATGGTTCATTCTTCACTTTTCTCCGCTTTCAGTTTATCCCCTACTTGTTTATAGATCAAAGGATGGTGTTTTTTAAGGGAGGACCATACCATCATGGCTTCATCACTCATTTTCTTTTTCTGTACTCTAAAAAGCAGTGTGGCTTCTAAGACATAATCAAAGGCTTCTTGAGGCATGTCTAAAGACAGGTAAAGGGTGGCTAAAGCGGTTTTGATATGAGGATGCTCTTTCGTGAAATCTATGGCTTCATGATTCTTTAAAAGCGCAATGATGTCTTCTTGCAAAGACAAAGCCACACTCACTTGAACTAAGCGAGGAATCACAATCGTTAACTGATTAATGTCTTGCACTTCCAGTGCCATGGTAGTGGCACTTAAAAACATGTCATACGCTTTCTTAGGTTGACCCGTAGTGACATAATGACGACCTTGATCGATGAGATCCACAATGTTGGCTGAATCCTTAAGCATTTGCTCATGGAAAAGCGCATCCAGTTCCACTGCAATTTTTAAAGGTTGCTTTGCCCCAAGATCAGAATACCAGTCTTGTTTGATTTTAATGTAGGTCTTATTACGATAGGTTATTTTATCCATGTTCAATTCTCACTTATCTTTTGTTCTTGTTAATAAAAAAAGTCCAATGAACCATCTTCAAACATAAAAAAGAAGTGCACTAAAACTTTTTGAGGTACCTCTATTATACCACAAATAAAAAAATGTCAAGCGCTTGCACGCTGACATTCACTCAATTCAAAGGTTAAAACGGATAGGATTAGTAACCTTGACTGAATTCACTGAAAAAAGACATCAAACTTGAAAATAAGAGAATGGATAAGATAATTGAAATGATCATCATGATGATGGCAGCTTGAAAGAAATTGGCTTTACTTTTCTTTGCTCCCCCCCCAAACGCCCAGACAAAGACCATCACAATGTTGACGATGGGAATTGCCATGATTAAGGATGTCACCAACCATTCCCCTACTGAAACCACTTCACTGGAATCTTCTCTTCGATTCCCTTCTTTCCCTACTCTTTCTTCTAATCTTACTTCTTCACTCATGTTCTTTCTCCTTTATGTAACCACCCTCAAGGTGTTTATTCACTTGATTTATGTTTGGCTAAAGATTGAATCGCACTGAGGCGTTGTTTGTAAGATTCAC
>DAIDML010000182.1 GCA_027449005.1 Erysipelotrichaceae bacterium
AGCATCAATAAACTATAAGGGACATGATCATAGAAAGTAGTCAAAGCACTGACATTGTTTTCTCCATTACAAGATACAGTTTGATAAGCAAATATTTCTTTGACACCGACACTCTCAAAATCGTCAAAACCTCTTTGTATGAGAATATCACTAAGAAAAGTCATGCTAATTAAGTTTTCCTCTCCCTTGAAAGACTGATTAAAAGGCTTTGAAAATGATTCATGATTCGAAGATTCATAACTTGCAGTTAGTCCATAGTCTTCCAACCGGTAGTTACACGAAACACGTGAAGCATCCACACTCATTCCAATGATTCCAAAGCTGTTTTTTGGGAGATTTCCATCAATAAGCATTGCAATTCGTGTTGTTAGTATTGTGGTGTCGTTTAAAGAGTCATAAACAAAATCACCATTAAGTTGATAGTGAGTTATCATTAATGTGGCTGACTCAAACTTAATCTCTTGCATTTGGATAATTGAGATATCTGTACCAAGACGTTGGTAAAGATGATCTAAAACCAATTTAGCTGATATGGGCCTCGAAAAGTAACTATCAACTATTGGCGCACTTTGAGGTGATTGTGTAGTCACATACCATAGATTCTTATGTTGAGAAATCGAAAAAATAACTAATATTAATCCAATGATAATGATTAATGTTTTTGATTGCATATGGTTGTCCCCCGACAAACCAATTTTACCATTATTTAGTTCAAATTAAAACGAGTTCAAGCAAATGTGGATTGGAAAGAAGAAGCAAGGTATTAAATGTAAACTAGAATTTTCATATGAATTAAAAGATCATAGAATATTAAACCAAATCTTCTCGATATGCTAAAATAACCATATATAAACACATCAATCCAAGCGTTTATTGACTAAGTTCAGTCATAACTTGCTTAATAAAACATGAATTCTATATTAACTCATTCCAAATATTGAATGGAGAAACCAATGATCTATATTCTCTCAGGTATAGCTAAGTCAGGGAAATCCCTTATTGCTGATGACATCATTAAAACATATCCTATGAGAGTCATTTCAACAGACCTCATTATGATGATGTTACATTATGGTAATGATCAACTATCTATTGATATCAATAAAAGTGATATCACGGTTAGTCATGCACTCAAACCCTATTTGTATGGCATGATTAAGTCATTGTCAGGACTCAAGAGGAATTACTTAATTGAAGGAGTTCACATTCAACCTGATTTTGCCTATGAACTTAGTCAAGCATTTCCAGATAAAATCAAATGTGTGTTTTTAGGGTATAAAGATGCAGATCCTATCATCAAAGCAAAAGAACTTAGAAGCCACATCAAGGATATTGACAATCCATGGTATGCATCAATGAGTGACACACAACTCTTAGAATTAACAACGTATATGATTCGTGAGAGCGAAAAGCTATACCATGAATGTTTAAAGTATCAATTAAACTATATTGAAGTCATCGACATTATGAAAGATAAGCTTAATATCATCACACGTTTATTATCAAGTGAGATGCCATAAGACCATTGCAACAGTTAGAGAGTGCAAATAAACAACTTGAGCAGATGTGTTATAACCCGATTTTTATTCTTTGAAAATCAATTCAAATAAACTAAAAACAGACTCACAATGATGAAGTGAGTCCGTTTTATTATTCTTTGTACTTAGTTTTATATCCAGGATTATCTTCTGGACGGTATTGATTAGGATATTGAATGTCTGTGCGAATGTCCATGGACACTTGTTTGAGTTGTTTGAAGATTCCATAGGGATTGGCTATACCCTTAAAAGTATCATGCATTGACTGTACACCATTTTTAGTAGACATGGTTTCGCCACTGAAGATTTTAATGGATCCCACATTCAGTAATCGTTCCAGTGGACCCACATTCACTTCTAAGTTTTGAATCTTATCAAAATCTACGGCTTTAAAGTCAATCCCAAAGAATCCACTGCGTAACATGACACGCTTTGTAGTGATGGCATAATTGACATTAGGATAAACCAATGCAAGGCGAAACATGTTGAGAATGCTACCCCAAAAAGGAAATGAATGCAGCAACATGAAAGGAATGATAAAACCACTCATTCCACCAAAACCACCATTAAAGATGTTACTCATGAAAAAGAAATCAAAAGCTCCCCAAACAAGTCCAATGATAAGAAAAGGGATCCCTTGGGCCAAAAAAGGAATAAAGGCAGGTTTTCCACTCCAAAGAATGGTTTCATCATTATCTTTAATGGCATCAAATTCCGGTGGTATACGTTCAAAATCATTCATGATTTAATTCTCCCTCACACAATATACTCTAAGTATACCACTGATTATGTGCACAGGAATGTCAATTTGTGACTTTAGGTTCATCCTAACAAGTATTCATCTTAATGAAATAAAAGCAGTAATGGTCTTAGGTCGATATCATAAAAAAGACAGTGATTTGGTCACTGTCTGATTGTGTTTGGATTATTTATTGAAATTGACTCATCCATGATTTAGGTTGACGATCAACGGTATAGATGCCCCAATTCTTCTCTGCTTCAAGAGGGTTATTTCCACCTTTCCAAGGTTCATCAAACGCTTCAAAGATAAACATGGTCACTTCATTGTTCTTGGACCAGTCAATCATTTGATTTAAGTAACCTTGATGATTGGCTTCATTGACTTCATCAAGATTCATGTTTTCGCTAGCGCTGGTGGTCCATCCAAATTCAGTAAAGATCACAGGAACATCTGGATAAATGGCTTTGGTGTTATGGTACTCATTGATGGTCATCTCAACAGCTTCACTGTAAGGAACGCGTTGCCACAATGGATAAACATGAATAGAGATAAAATCAACCACTTTGGCTAATTCAGATCCTTGAACACGCCATTCGTGTGCGCCTTCACAGAAAGACACAGGCACATCGGTTTTTGATTTCAAGTAGTGAGCATGTTCAACCAATTTTTCAGGATTCATTTTATTAGGATGCCATGATGCCATGTTTTCGTTGCCAATGGATACAGCCAATACAATGTCTTTGTATTGATTGGCAAGTTGAGCTAGTTGATCAAGTTGTTGGAAGTTGGAAACCTTGTGTTTTTCAATTTCCTCATCACTGTACTCTCCACCCCATGGACAATTAGGATTAGAGATTTCCCCCTTGGGTTCAACCCCAAGCATGACTTTAAGGGGAATCTGATGAGCAGTTATGACTCTTAACACTGATTGGGCATGATGGGAGACATCATACATACGAATGTAACTAAAATGCTTTGAAACAATGAG
>DAIDML010000183.1 GCA_027449005.1 Erysipelotrichaceae bacterium
CCTATTTAATGAATCTTGACTTAAGACCTTGAACATTTTAAGCTAATAAAGGAAATGAAATCTTCCTTGGGAAACCTAAACCGCCTTGGTGCTGATGACTTCTTGTCTTTAAGCAACCAAGTTTTTTTTATGAAAGGAAAAGATGATGTTTTTCTCACTTGCACTTATGTTTCTAATTGGTCTTGGATTAGGAAAGATGTTTGAAAAGAAGACTTCCAAAACTCATTGGAATGATACTCACTGGTATGATATTAGGTCCACATGCTTTCAATTTATTGGATGATAAAATTCTGTTGATTTCATCCGATTTAAGACAACTGGCTTTAGTGATTATTCTTATTCGTGCTGGGTTAAACATGGATTTGAATGACTTAAAACATGTAGGAAGACCGGCTGTATTGTTAAGTTTTGTTCCTGCATTATTTGAGATACTTGGATATATGCTATTAGGACCTCTTTTATTAGGGTTATCTCTTCTTGATTCAGCTTTACTTGGTAGTGTCATTGCAGCAGTTTCACCTGCGGTTATTGTACCTAAAATGCTTAAACTTAAAGAAAGAGGATGGGGGACAAGACAACTTGTACCACAACTTGTGATGGTTGGTGCATCCATGGATGATGTCTTTGTGATTGTGTCATTCACTTCGCTTTTATCATTATCACTCACTGGAAGTATCACGGCTTCAACTTGGATTCAACTTCCTTCAGCCATCATCATGGGCATCATTGGTGGTATCATTGCTGGTAAATTGCTTTCATGGTGGTTTACACGTTTTCATATCCGTGATAGTGGAAAAGTCATGATCATTGTCTCTGTCGCCTTCATATTACTCGCTCTTGAAGCAATTAATCTGTTTTATTTTGCTTTTACAGGGTTAATCGCCATCATGATGTTAGGTGCTACATTTCAAATTGAAAAACCAGAAGTAGCACGTCGCTTATCAGTTAAATTTTCTAAGCTATGGTTGGCTTCTGAAGTCATATTGTTTGTATTGGTTGGTGCCAGCGTTTCATTTTCTCATTTATCAGGTGTGGGTATAAACACCTTGGTGTTAATTGGGTTAAGTCTTTTTGTTAGAATCTTGGGTGTTGTGTTAAGTTTAGTCAAGACAAACTACACTCAAAAAGAAAGACTATTTATTGGGTTAGCTTATATTCCAAAGGCGACAGTACAAGCTGCGATAGGAGGTATAGCGCTGAGTTTAAATCATCCTTTCGGTCAACTGATCTTATCAACAGCCGTCCTTTCCATTTTAGTGGCTGCCCCACTGGGTGCATGGCTCATTGATCATTATTATTCCATCTTATTGAGTCAAGATTTGGACAAAGATCTTGTTTAAATGCATCGTTGTGGATGAATGAAAAGATTTATTCCTTGATAGGTAAGGTTGTTTCGGTATTGCTTTGAGAATCGATTATAATAGGATGTATGAAGCAATGGAGGGAATGATATGCCTTTTGAACTCATAAGACAAGATATAACTCAACTGGATGTTGATGTGATTGTGAATGCTGTCAACCATGATTTGAGTTTAGGACGAGGTGTGGATTATCATGTTCAAACGCAAGCTGGAGAGCATTTAAAAGAGATCATATCCCATTTATCCTTTCATCATCCTGAAGATATTTTAGTAACTCCTGGATTTAACCTAAATACAAAATTGATTTTTCATACTCAAACTCCTCTTTGGCAAGGTGGCTTTCATCATGAAATGGATGAATTGATTAAGGTGTACGAGCGATGCCTTCACAAAGCTGTTGAGATGAAACGTGAAAGCATTGCCTTTCCACTCCTATCTTCAGGTCATCATCGTTTTCCTAAAGAAAAAGCCATCAAGATTGCTATGTCAACCATTCAACGTTTCGTATTGGATCATGATATTTTGGTCTATCTGGTACTTTATGATGAAACATCCTATTTCATTTCACAGAAACTTAATGTTTTAGTCAAAAATTTCATTCATCATCGGTTAGAAGAACCTGAAATGAATCTAAGGGAAATGCGGGTTAATCTTGCCCACCGTGATGAGTTAAGAACACATCGATCTTACTCTAGAGTAGAATCGCTTGATGAATTGCTTGAACACATGGAAGAAACGTTTACTCAAAGGCTGTTAAGACTCATTGATGAGCGTCACTTGATTGATTCGCATGTTTATCGTGCAGCTAACATTGATCGCCGTTTGTTTTCAAAAATCAGAAACAACATTCATTATCAACCAAGTAAACCAACTGTATGTGCCTTTGCGATCGCATTAAACCTTAACTTAGATGAAACCAAGGATTTGCTGCAGAGTGCAGGGTACAGTTTATCCTCTTCTCAACGTTTTGATTTAATCATTGAATATTGCATACGTCATCAAAACTACACAGTCTTCCAAGTGCATGAAGTTTTGTTTGATTTTCAACGACCCTTGCTTGGATCATAAAAGTGTCGCTTAATAAGCGACCTTTCTTTTTTGTGC
>DAIDML010000184.1 GCA_027449005.1 Erysipelotrichaceae bacterium
CACTAATTTGCATCATCATAGCCATCATGAATTAAAGAAAAAAGATGCATTAACCATCCTAAATCATGTGAAAGAACTCAATCTTAATGCCATGATTTATGGTAGTGATCACTTGTATGCCTTTAGAATGGATGATACGGTTGATCGTATTTCAAATCAAAACGATTTAGCTCCTGTCATCACCAATCTTTATGAACTTGATTTTGAATCGACACCAAAAGTGCTGTTCATTGTGGATGAAGTGACATCGCCTCTCATTCATGAGTTCATGCGTGAACATCCTCTTCCTGGATATCAATGTTTCATTTCTCAAAGCGATTTGTTTGAGTTTGTAAGTGAACATGCGGGCAAAGGTAAGGGTGTACTTAATCTTGCTAAAGAGTTTGGTTATGAAACACACCAAGTTTTAGCTTATGGAGATGCTGAGAACGATCATGAAATGATTTCTATGGTTGGACATGGTGTTGCCATGGGTAATGGAGATGATGTTTTAAAGAACATCGCACAAGAGGTTTGTGGAACTAATGATGAAGATGGAGTGGCATATTCTCTTATTCATCATTATCATTTATCTGTATAAAAACGGTGTAGAGTTGCTCTACACCGTTTCTTTTAGAAATGTTTCTATTGCTTTTTTGAGTTCAAGTGGTGAGGTTTGAGGACCAAATCTTAACACTTTGGTTTGATCTTTATTGACTAAGAATTTGGTGAAATTCCATTCAATGTCTTTGCTTAGTTTGTTTTTTAATCCATACAAGCCCTCAGCTTTGCCATTTTCTTTTAAGAAAACAAAGAGAGGATGTGTGTTCTCTCCATTCACTTCAATTTTCTCATACGTCGTGAAGGTGGTGTTGTATTTAAGTTGGCAAATAGCGGATGCTTCTTGTGCCGATTCGAGTGACTGCTTAAAAGTATTGGAAGGGAAGTCTAATACTTCTAAACCTTGATCATGATAGGTTTCATGTAAAGCTTGAATGGATGCAAATTGTGGAGCTAAGCCACATCCTGTTGCGGAATTAAAGATTAAGCAAACCTTACCTTTAAAATCTTCAAAGTCATAGGCTTTAGAATCAATGGATGAAAATGTGATTGACATAGTTTATCTCCTTAACTAAATTATACAACAAGTCATCAGATATGTGCAGGATAATGCTACAAAGAAAGTGAAAGCTAAAAATGAGCATTATTCTCAATATTGACAAATAATTGATTAGATTAATCGTTTAACTATTGCTTAATTGGTTTATTTTGAGTATTATTATATAGGACATCCTTGTAACGATTCCCCCCCCACCCACGTTCAAGGAGTCCTTTTTATATGTTTAAATAGGTAGACGTTTAAACTTTGTCTGGATTTTGATATACTACGCTCATGAATACACAACTCATCTACTTAAAAACTGATCACATTAGTGAAAATAAACTTCTAAAAGCGGTTAAGATACTCCAAGAGGATCATTGTGTTGCGATCCCTACGGAAACGGTTTATGGTTTAGCTGCTAACGCATTGTCTGAATTAGCAATCAAGCGCATTTTTGAAGCAAAGGGAAGACCTTCTGATAATCCACTTATTGTTCATGTGAGTAACATGGACATGTTGAAGCGTTGCATTCAACAAGACCTTTCCATTAGAATCACGGCTATTATTGATGCCTTCTGGCCAGGACCATTAACGCTTGTGTTTAAAAAAAGTGAATTGATACCAGAGGTGGTGAGTGCTCATTTAGATACCGTGGGTATCCGATGGCCTGCTCATCCTATCGCATTAGCCCTTATTGAGGCTTCAGGCTTTCCTTTAGCTGCACCTAGTGCTAATGTGTCTGGTCGACCTTCACCCACCAAAGCAGAGCATGTGCTGCATGATTTGAATGGTAAGATTGCAGGCATCATCATGGCTGAGCAAAGTGTTGTGGGTGTAGAGTCCACAGTGTTGGATGTCTCAAGTGATGATTTTAGAATCTTACGTAAAGGGGGAGTCTCCTTGGAAAGTTTACAACAGATTGATCCAAGCATTACCTATGATGATGCATTAGCTCATCCAGAACTGACTCCTAAATCACCTGGTCAAAAATATAAGCATTATGCACCTAGTAAACCCATGCTTGCTTTATCAGGAAACATTGAATCACTTGTGTCTCATTTAAAAACAATGAATTTAGAACACATTCTTCTTATTAGTGTTGATGAGATTCTTAATCAATTAAACGCTCCTTATCACTTATCTCTAGGGTCGCTTCATGATCATGAGGTAGCTATGAATCGTTTGTTTGATTGTTTAAGAGAAAGTGAAACGATTCCCGTGGATTCAATCATCATCACCGGTTTTGACGATGCTGGATTAGGAGCTACATTGAATGATCGAATTGGTAAAGCTTCAAGTCAGAAATTAACCATCATTTAATCAAAAAAAGCGTGAATTCTTAGAGTAACTTCCGAAATTTCTATTAATGACTTAATTCGTAGAGTTAAGTCATTTTTTGTTAAAAGAAACGGAAATTCAAACGAAAAAAGAGAGAATGAATCTCAAGAAATCGTAACTCAAAAACCAGAAGGTATTTCTGTTTCCTAAACTTATTGCTTTTTTTGTTTCCTACAGGGATGAAAGTTTGCGTGATTTAGATTTGAATAGAATTAAGCAGATCAAGAA
>DAIDML010000185.1 GCA_027449005.1 Erysipelotrichaceae bacterium
TATTGGTTTTTTTAGTTCTTATTTAGTTGGTATTCGTTTATTTGCGGTAAAGGATTCTGAAAAGAGATTGAACTCTAACTAGATTATTGCATTTGTTTTCTAGTATGGTAACTCTTCATAAGACAAATAACTTAGTTATTAGATTTAGCACTCGACTTCAGAACATATCTGAAGTCTTTTTTATGAGAAAAGGAATCACTCAAAAAGAAGAAGTGACAGGATTCCTTTATACTATCGGATGACAATGGGCTTTAAAAAACAAAGCTAATTCATCAAATACTTTTTGACTTTCTTCAAATTGAGGAAAGGTAATGGGAAAGACATGATAGAGGGGTCGCTTTCCACCTTTCTCAAACCACAACACTTCATGAACATGGTTGGACTCCACACAAGCTTGAATGGTTGCACGACTGTCTTGTTTCAAGAAGTCGTCTTCACTTCCAATGATCATGCATGATGAGGCATCTTGAATATGATGGAGTGGAGTTTCCATGTAATGGATGAAATCGCTAGACTTCGTATGTTTAAAAGCAAATTCATGAACAAAAGAAAGGGTGTCATCTCGTTTTAAATTCACCATGATGCAAATTAAACCAATGGCTTTGATTTTAATTGGAACTGTTGGATAGATTAATCCAAAGTGTGGTTGTGGGTTATTCAAAATCATACTGCACAATAAAGACAAATAGGCTCCTGCAGAATCTCCCATCATGACCACATGATCCCCACTCAGTTGATACTCTTCACGTCGAGAAAAGATAAAATCAAAGGTGGCAAAGAGATCATTGAGTTGATCATGAAGGGTTGCTTTTTCAAGTAAAGGATAATCTAAATTAATCACATTGAATCCACGTTTCGCCATCTCAACACTCGCATGAAGATTCAACGATTTATCGCCATAAAAGAGGCCTCCACCATGAATCATCATGCACGTTGGTGTTGTATGATCATGATGTTCATTATAGATCAAATCTGCTTTTCGTTGTGTCTGAGCATTCACAATAATCTCTTTGATTAATGAGGCCTTGTACTTGGGTGATCCTTGAATCATGAGGCGTGGTTTATCCATCGCTAACATGGCTCGGCGCATGAAGCGCATTCGCTTTAGTCCTTGACTCATGAAGAAGACCTTGAGAAGAAGGCTTTAAACCACCCTTCATTCATGATACGCAGTAGTTTTAAAACACTTTTCTTTGACAACTTTCCTGATGAGAAATTAATCAAAGATCGTAAAGGCATTTCTAAGATCATATGATCAATCATGGCTTGATTAAACTCATCCGCCACCCCTTGACTCATGGATTTGGAAAGTTTTAACACCACCCACAATAAGGCTTTTCCTAAAGGATGATGAGCACAATCTTGAAGGGTTGAATTGAGTGTATAGGGTTGAAGCGGGGTTGGTTCTGGCACCTTTCTTTGAAGCAGTGATTCAAAATCGTTTAAGGAAGGATTGAAGTCTGAGCGTGGATTAAAATAAGGCAAATAGCTTTCATCCTTCACCCGATCCTTAGATTCAATCATGAGGGTTGATTTGAGGAAGAAATCTTGAGAACTGGTACCCACATGAATCATCACGGGACCAGCTTCAATCTTAGGTTGATGATCTTGAACGATAGCACATTCACTGACAGGAATCACAATCGTAAATGGTTGGGATTCATGCGCTTTAAGATGTATTTTCTTGAATCCTAGTAGCGTTAAGAAAGGTCGAATGACTTTGGAACATGGAAAATGAGCATACACTTGGATGGTTTCTGCCCCATCATAGGATGTTTGATTATGAATCATCCCTTGAACAATGATCTCATCTTTAATCAGTTTCACACTTTCATTGAAAATCATGAAGTGGGCATAACTAAGCCCATAACCAAAAGGAAACAAAGGCTGAATCTTGGATGTGCTTAACCAACGATAGCCCACATACACACTCTCACGGTATTGAACTTGTTTATGTTGTCCTGGGAAATGGTGGTGGGATAAATGATGTGAAACATCACTGACAAAGGATTCTGCTAATTTACCACTTGGTGAAATGACACCAAACAACACATCCACTAAAGCTTCACCACTTGCTTCACCTCCTAAATAGGCTTCCAAAATGGCGTGAGGTTGATTCATCCATGGCATCACAACAGGAGCACCATTGGATAAGACCACAACCACCTTGTCATGGTGTTGACAACAGGCTTCAATGAGTTGGATATGATTGATTGGTAAGTTAAGATGAGTGCGATCAAATCCTTCACTCTCATAGCGATCAGGTAGTCCAACCATCACCACAACCACATCACTGCCTTGAACGCAATTTAATGCATCCGCAATGAGTTGAGGATCAAGTTCATCTGATTGATGAGGATAACCGGATGAATAAGTATAATTGATACCAGCTTGTTCACAAGCCTCAAGTAGTGACACAACCCGATGAGGGTTGATTAAACTACTACCACTGCCTTGATAGCGAGGTTTTTTCGCCATTTCACCAATGATAGCAATCTTCATGTCTTTCTTAAGTGGTAACACATGATTTTGATTTTTAAGAAGCACCATGCCTTCAGCCGCAACACGACGTGCTAGGGTGTGATGATCATCAAGGTTAAGTGGGCGTTGAGGTTGATTGAGGGTTTTAGAGGCTTGATGAATGAGTTTTAAAATGGTCATCACACGCTCATCAAGTGTGTCCATGGACAAGGCACCTTGATGTATCGCATCCACAATAACCTTGATTTGATGATCATACCCTCCAGGCATTTCCACATCCTGGCCATGCGTGAGTCCTTGAAGTCGATCATCATTGGCTCCCCAATCAGTGATAATGGCCCCTTGATATTGCCACTGATTTCTGAGTAACCCATTGAGTAAGGTGGGATGTTGCGACATATAGTGACCATTGACTTTATTGTAGGAAGTCATGATGGTCCATGGATGAGAAGATAAAATGGTGTGTTTAAACCCTTTTAAATACAGATTATGCATGGCATTCTCATCCACAATCGCATCCACCACCATACGATTGGATTCTTGATTGTTCATGGCATAATGCTTGAGTGAT
>DAIDML010000186.1 GCA_027449005.1 Erysipelotrichaceae bacterium
GAATCATCACAGAAAAAGAAATCCTTTTAAATCATAAAATCGTTTTTGAATCTACATAAATAAATGGAGCAACATTAACATGATTTTGTGTACACAAAGACACATCAAAGTGAGGTTGAAGATAATCTAATAATGCTTTTAATTGAGCTGAACGCCCACGATGGAGCCATCCTAGTTCTTGGACTGGTTGTGCTAGAACAACTACTTTCCCTTGAAGTGAATTGTGAAACAAGGTCATTGCAGGGCTAATGATTTTGTTGTTATCATCATAGTAAGTACTAAGAATGATTGTTTCTTTCTGAGGAACTAAGTGACTAATATATTGATGTTGATCTTTCATTCTAAACCAATTGGTTGGTAGATCAACAAGATGATAATCAAACGAAAAATCAGGATGAGATAATCTTTCAACGCATGGAACATGAATAGTAGAATCAATGCTTATTCCCAAATAGGATTGAAGTCCTTGATCAATAAAATGCTGTGCTGCAATATTATCGATAATCAAAGATTTACCTAATAAACGCATTAAATCTTCTTGGGAGTAAGCTAACACATCATCTCCTAAAAGCACATTAATAGATCCTTCTCCAAATTGAACTGGAAATCCAATTTGAGGTAATAAGTCATCAAGTGGTCGACGAGGCATTATCCCTTGGATTTCATGACTTTTGTTTTGTAATACTTTCGCGATATCTTGGTGATATAAAAGGGAGATTCCTTGAAGTTCTTTTTGTTGTCTTAAAACTTGGATTTTATTCACAAATGGCTTCATTTGTGACAACAAACTAATCCATTGCTTTTCTAACTGCATTGGGGTTGCTAAGTAGTCATAAAGATTAAATGAAAGATGATCGGCTCCCCACAAAGCATGAAGTAACATTTGAAGACGAGTTGTCGCTACACTCTTTAAATAACGGGTATGTGGCCAATTTTCAATTTCACTAACCCATGTTGTTGGATAGTAAACTTGATGAAAACTTAAAGCTGATGTTTGATGCATATTGACAATAGTTTGGTGCAACCCGTCTTGATATGCTCCTCCAGCAGGTCGAGATAATGCTTGGTTTCCTCTTCCCGCAAATGCTTCAAGCAGAAGATTCATGTCTCTTCCTTGAAGAGAATGAGCTAACTCACCTGAATTCATTAAACCTACTTGAATATTTGGATCAACGTCATGAATGGCTTTTTCAATACGTTGTGCAGCTTGTAATTGAAAGTCAAAGTTTACACCCATCCATAACTTTTTAATGTTACGTTCATCTTCACTTAAGCCATTTAGCGCTAAGTGGAGGGTCTTAGCGCTAAACTCATCTTTGCCTAATCGATTCTTCATTTCATTAACATGAGTATCACAAAAACACCCAAAAGCTTGAGAATGATTAAGTGATCTAAAATCATCATCGATCATAATTCGTTTTGGATGCAATGTAGCATACAATGAGACAACTTGCTCAGCGTAAGTTTGCCATTGATAATCTCCAATACAGTACACAGCGTGGGCAGTTTTTAAATTGTCACCTACAAAGCGTTGAAATGGTAATTGATTTTCGTAAGGAATCTCAGCATCTGCATGGCCAACTATTGTAGCAATATTGAAACTCACATCAACACCATAAGGTTTTAAGGTCTCCATGTACTGTCGATAGATAGGAATCATTTTTTGATGCTTCTCTAAAGGGAATGGTACCATCATGATTTGATGGGATTGTTCCATCAACATGATTTCGTCAATTTGAGCATCTATAACCATGTCACAAA
>DAIDML010000187.1 GCA_027449005.1 Erysipelotrichaceae bacterium
TTACTCCATGGCTTCTAATCCTAAAGACAACACGGTGATTGAAATGATTATTCGACAAGTGCCTAATGGACAAGCTACAACGTATGTTCATAAAGCATTAGAAGAAGGGGATAAAGTCTCTTTAACTGGACCATTTGGTCACTTCTTCCTTCAAGAAACTGACAAAGAAATGATATGTATTGCGGGTGGTTCTGGTAAAGCACCAATTCGATCTATCTTATCAGTCTTAAGAGATCGTGGAATGCCAAGACAAGTGAAATACTTCTTTGGGGCAAAAACAACTAAGGATTTGTATATGACTGAGGAGTTCATGAAACTTCAAGAAGAATTCCCTAACTTCACTTATATTCCAGCGTTATCTGAACCAACTCCTGAAGAAAATTGGACAGGCGAGGTTGGATTGATTACGGATGTGGTGGATCGTCGTGTAGGTGATCTTAAAGATGCGGAAGCATATCTTTGTGGATCTCCGGGGATGATTGCGGCATGTACTAAAGTGCTTAAGAAACATGACATTCAAGATGCGAATGTCTTCTACGATAAGTTTTCATAAAGCAAACCTCACAGTTCAATCAAACTGTGAGGTTTTTTCAATCATTAATTAGATAAACAAGGTTAATCCAGCGTCTTCACTTTCCGCAAGATAGGTTGCTACCCCACCAAAAGAGATTCCATCAATAAGCTCTTCTTTCTTAATGCCCATGACATCCATACTCATGGTACAAGCAATAAAGTCGACTCCTAGAGCTTGGGCTTGAGCCATTAAACTTGGAAGCGAATCCACGTTCTTCTCCTTCATCACATTCAACATCATCGCTTTACCCAAACCACCCATTTGCATCTTAGATAATGGAAGTTTGGTTGCCCCTTTTGGCATCATCATACCAAACATTTTTTCAATGAGCGTTTTCTCTACCTTGACATGGCTTTCTTTTCTTAAGAAGTTAAGTCCCCAGAACGTTGCAAAGACAGACACTTTTTTACCCATGGCAGCTGCACCATTGGCGATGACCATAGCTGCTAAGGCTTTATCAAGCTCTCCTGAAAACAAGACGATGGTTGCGTTCTCATTGGTGGTGTTCACTGCCTTTGGTTTTTCTTGCCCTTTTTTGAGTGTCGCAATGACTTTCTTGTTTTCCATCTTCACATCCATCACCGTATTGCCAGTCTTTTCAGCCCATTTGACAATATCGGAATAGAAACCGAAATCACTGGCTTCAACACGAAGCATTTGATTGGGTGCCATGGTTTCCATGGCTTTATATGTTTCAAGAATTGGACCTGGACATTGTAACCCACACGCATCCACATGAAGCAATTCTAAATCGGTTTCTGGTAATGCAGTGATGACTTGTTCGTCAACATAGCGTGCTTCCGCAACACCGGTTAAGCCTGAAGGATTATTGAAGTCATGATGAGCCACTTCATACAAACGATAGCCACCATCAAGGTTATAGACTTGAGTGTACCCATTTTCTTGAAGGATACGAAGAGCTAAATAACCACGATGCCCTACTTGGCAGGTGATGATGATTGGAGTTTCTTTAGAAGGTAAGCGATGCAAATTGGATCTTAACTCATCAAGATCAATGTTGATGGATCCTGGAATATGCCCTAAATCATATTCCAAAGCCGTTCTTACATCAAGTAAGAGATGACCTTGTTTCAAATGAGCATCCACTTCATTCCATTGAAGTGTGGTATATTCCTTTTTAAATACATGGGTTGCAACATACCCAAGAATATTCACAGGATCTTTTGCACTGGAATAAGGTGGAGCATAAGAGAGTTCCAAATTGGCCAAATCAGTGACTTTTAAATTTCCAGCCATGGCGGTGGCGATCACATCAATACGTTTTTCGGTTCCTTCTTGACCAATGGCTTGTGCTCCTAAGATGCTTCCATCGATGGATGAGAACACCAGTTTTAGAATCATGGAGGTAGCTCCTGGGTAATAGGAAGCATGATTATTGCGATTAACATGCACCACATGATGTTCAATGCCTTGCATTTTCGCAACACGTTCATTGAGTCCAGTAGAAGCGACCGTTAAATCAAACACTTTTGCGACGGCTGTTCCATAAGAACCAGGATAAGCATCTTCAATACCATGGATCGCATGGGCAACAACCACCCCTTGACGATTGGCAGGCCATGCGAGTGGAATCTTGGTTTGTTTACCATTGACACGTGATGCAACTTCAATTGCATCTCCTAAGGCATAAATGAAAGGATCAGACGTTTTCATATGATGATCCACTAAGATACCTTTTAAATCACCAATGGCTAAGCCTGCTTCTTTCGCAAGCTTCACTTCAGAAGAAACCCCAATGGCTAGAATAATAAGGTCTGAATCAATGGTTAAACCTGATTGAGTTTCCACAACACTTCCTTGATTTCTAAATGATTTTACACCATCTTTAAGCACGAGTCTAACACCATGTCGAGTGAGTTCTTCATGAACCACTTGAGCCATTTCATAGTCAACTGGAGCTAATACTTGATCTGCCATGTCCACTAACGTGACTTCTAGTCCACGTTCAATGAGATTTTCTGCCATTTCAACCCCAATAAAGCCTCCACCAATGACGGTTGCTTTTTTAGGTTGTCGCGTTTTAATGAACTCCACAATCGCATCCATATGAGGGATGTTTCTTAGGATGAAGACATTGTTGGATTCCTTTAATCCTTCAATGGGTGGGACGATAGGAGAAGCTCCAGGAGATAAAATGAGAATGTCATAAGACTCAGTATATTCAACACCACTCATTTTTTTAATATGAACTTCTTTGCGATCACGATCAATCTTAGTAACTTCACTTAAGTTGCGAATGTCTAGATTGAATCGTTTACTCATGCCTTCGACGGTTTGAACTAAAAGTTTAGAGCGATCCGTAATGACTTGACCGATGTAGTAAGGTAATCCACAATTGGCGAAAGAGATGTATTCATCTTTTTCAAAGATGATGATGTCATCCTTTTCACTCAAACGACGAAGTTTAGCAGCTGCGGTTGCACCACCAGCCACACCACCCACAATGATAATTTTTCTTTTTTCCATAATGTCCTTATTTCTAGATGGGTTGTCCATCAATGAGGTTAGTTAATCAATTCACAAGTTGCCTTAAAAAAAGAGAAAATGGTTCTCTTAAATCGTACACGTGGACGTTTTGATTTCATGACGGGTCCAGATGAGCCCCAAAATGATTAAACCAAGGGAAATCAACTTATAGGGTAGTCCCGCAAATGGAAGCGCAATCACTGAAAAAGCAATTCCTAATGAACCAAAGAAAGCAATCACACACGGTGTGCATCCATAAGTTAAAACTCCAAACAAAACTGAGATGAATCCAAGATTGGTTCCCTTGGTATCTTTTCCGCCTTTAAGGGCAGCATTAGCCGTGCTCATGTTAAGGAGCAGTGCTGTTAAGAAAGCCATAATGAAATTGAGACTGATGTTTGTGATGACTAGTCCACTTCCATAGGTTTCTCTCATTTGATCATAAGACATATTAAAGCCATCAAGCATGGTGTAAATGATCATGAAGAAAGTTAGGAATGCTAATCCTTGCAGCATGTATTTTTTTGTTTTTAATAAATCAAAG